>DAIMDJ010000006.1:0-1439 GCA_036725905.1 Terriglobales bacterium | reverse complement strand
GGCGCCTGCACTGTGCTGCTGGATGGCCAAGCCGTGAAATCCTGCACCGTCCTGGCAGTCCAAGCCGATGGCCGCAAGATCACAACCGTTGAGGGCTTGGCGACCGGAGATCAGTTGCACCCCATCCAGGAGGGATTCTGGGAGGAGCACGGCTTGCAATGCGGCTTCTGCACGCCGGGCATGATCATGTGTTCGCATGATCTTTTAGAGCGGCACCCGAACCCTTCAGATAGCGACATTCGCGAGGGCATCAACGGCAATCTCTGCCGCTGCACCGGTTACCAGCACATTGTCGCCGCCGTGAAGAACGCGGCGCGAAAAATGTCCACGCCCGTTGCGGCGCGGGCGGGAGCGAGGTGAGCCATGGCCACTCCTGCAAAATCCCCGGTTCCTCGCAAAAAGATGAACGACAAAGCCGGTAATGGCGCCTGGGTCGGCAAGCGCATGAAGCGCAAAGAAGACCCGCGCATGATTCGCGGGATCAGCCATTACACCGATGACTTGAAGCTGGCGGGCATGGTCCATTGCGCCTTCGCTCGCTCGCCTCACGCCCACGCAGAGATCCAGGCTATTCGCACCGATGCTGCCAAAGCTCTGCCCAGGGTGATCGCCGTATACACCAGCGCGGATACGACCAGCCTTGGGCCGGTGCCCTGCGCCATCCAGATGCCGGATTTGAAAATCCCTCGTCATCCGGTGCTGGCCGAGGGCCGTGTGCGTTACGTCGGAGAGCCGGTGGCCGTGGTAGTCGCCGAAGATTTCTACACCGCGCGCGATGCTGCTGAACTCGTGGAGGTCGATTACGAGCCGCTGCCCGTCGTCACAGACCTGGAGAAGGCTCTCAGCAAGGATTCTCCGCTGGTACACGAGCAATTCAAGAGCAACCAGGCTTTCACGCACCAATTAAAAAATGGTGACGTCGAGGCCGCATTCAAAAAAGCTGATCGCATCGTCAAGCAGCGCATGATGAACCAGCGTTTGGCGCCGATAGCGATGGAGCCGCGCGCGGTCGTCGCCGAATATCTGCCCGGCGAGAATCGCCTTACGGTATGGTCCTCTACCCAAATTCCGCATCTTCTGAAAACGCAGATTTCTTTGCTGGTCGGCTTGCCAGAAACCGCCGTGCGGGTGATCGCTCCCGAAGTCGGCGGAGGATTCGGCAGCAAGCTTAACGTCTACGGCGAAGAAGGCGTTGTTCCCTGGCTGGCCATGAAAACCGGGCGTCCGGTGAAATGGAATGAAGGCCGCCGGGAAAATTTTATGGCGACGATTCACGGCCGTGACGCGCTCAACGATGTGGAGCTAGCACTGAAGAAAGATGGCACCATTCTCGGCCTTCGCGCTCGCGTACTCGCCGATATGGGCGCTTATCATCAATTGCTCACGCCACTGATTCCTCAGCTCACCGCGCTCATGCACGCCGGCTGCTACAAGATTCC
>DAIMDJ010000005.1:8037-23467 GCA_036725905.1 Terriglobales bacterium | reverse complement strand
GGAGCAATCTTGTGGTAGCGCCACCAAACACGCATATCTTGCGGGATGGCCTGAATCGCGCTCAGATAACTCGCCTTAGTGCCAGCAGGCAAGCGAAGTTCAAATTCCTGATTCTTGGGAGTCGTCCATCGCAGGAGGCTGGGGTTGAGTTCTTGAAGGGTTGCTGCTGGAGCGTCAACACACTCGGCAACCAGCCGGAGATCGACCGGATAATCAATTTTCACAGTGTCGTATGCGATCGGTTTCTCGGTTTCAAGCTGATCCAGCCCGTACTGGGCAGGATTCTTGGCCATGATGGTGACGGCCACGATAATCGGTACGTAATTGCGGGTTTCTTTGGGCAGGACATTTCGCCGGTAAAGTTCCCAGAAATCCGCGTATCCGGTGCGCCGGACCGCTTGCTGGACGGTGCCAGGGCCGGAGTTGTACGCCGCCATGGCCAAATACCAGTCCCCAAACTGGTTGTATAGATCCTTTAAATGACGGGCTGCGGCGTGCGTGGCTTTCTCCGGATCCTGCCGTTCATCCACCCACCAACTGCGCTGCAAACCATAGCCTCTAGCTCTGCTCCCCATGAACTGCCACATGCCGCGCGCGCCTACGCGAGAAACGGCCAAGGGATGAAACCCGGACTCCGCCTGGGCCAGATAAATCAGTTCCTGGGGAACTCCTTCTTGCCTGAGGATCTTCTGGATCATCTCCTGATAGCGGCCACCACGGATCAGGGCATGCTCCAGCGTGCCGCGTCCGCGGGTTGAAAAGTAATTTATGTAGCCAGCCACGGGGTCCGTCAACATGAGCGGCAAATCCGAGCGAGTGGCCTGAACCTCCACCTCGGCCTGGGCTTTTATCTTTGGATCAACCGGGAAGGTGACGCCGTTGGCTTCGTCAATGGGTGCAGGCTCGGCCTTTTGCTCGGTGAATCCGTCCCCTTCCTGCAACCCCTGCATGTCTTCGCTGTTCACACCTTCGAGAATGCGGTCCAATTCCTGCTGCACGCGCTCGTCGGAGTAGACATCCAGCGTGCTTCCGAGCAGCAGATTGAAAGCTCGATCAAAATTCTGCTTGGCTGCCTCCAGATGCCCAGCTTTGTAGTTGTCCCGCCCTGCCTGGTACTCCTTCTCAGCTTGTGCAATTATGTCGGCGACCGGATCTGGTTTCGGCTGTGGCTTTTGTGCCGTGACCGGTGCTGGCGGTGGGGCGGGCTGCTGCACGTTGGCCGGGGTTGGCTTCGGGACCGCCGCAGCAGGCTTGAAGGCAGGCGCTTGGGTTTGCGCGGGAGGCAAAAACGTCGCGGGCCGCTTGGCTGTCTGGCAAGCTATGCTCGCCAAAAGGCCGGCGGTGAGTGGCGCAATCAGGAAAGAGAGTTTTGTAATTCTCATCTTCTCTATCACTTACGCGACCAGCTCCTCCCCTGATAAATTCGGACGAGCTACGAAATCGTACTCTGGTCAGATTCGATGGGTCAATCCAGAATCGGGATGGCCAGAGTTACTTTGGGAACAGGCGCGGCATATTACTCCGGATATTCAACTCACCGCAACTGCTTTATTTGCAACCGGCACGAGTCTTCGGATTGATTGCCAATGAGGGCATGCTCACGAGTGTGAAAACAGGTCTAAAGCGAAAACACAATTCATCTGAGACGCATCGAAAGTACGGCGTAATCATAGCCAATGGAGAGGAAATATGAGCACAACCACACAACAGAAATGTGCGCATCCGGCATGTGACTGCCCGGCACCTGCGGGCCAGCAGTACTGTAGCCAGGCCTGCTCAGATTATGCCCGGAAGGCGCAATCCTCCGGGCAATCGGGAGCTGATTGCGGCTGTAATCATCCGGAGTGCTCGGCCGCGAGAGCCGCATAGCCCAGATAGGTTGGGGTTGTTCATTTACCCACTAAAGAGTGGAACCTGGCAAGCCGCCCTTCGTGGGCTGAATAATCCTATTCGTACCGGAGCGCCTCCGCGGGCAGAATCCTTGCCGCTGACCACGATGGGTAGACTGTGGCAATCAGTGAAATTCCAACTGCCACGATTGCCACCAAGAAGCCGTCGATCGCACGCGGAGCAAAAGGTACGTAGTCGATGGAATAAACTTCCGGCGCCAGCGATAGCAGATGGTAATGCCCACCCGCCCAAGAGAGCGCGTAGCCGAGGACTAACCCAATCGCCGTCCCGATCACGCCGATCAGCACGCCTTGCGCGACAAATACGCGCCGCACCTGGGACTTTCGCGTGCCCATCGACATGAGCACGGCGATATCGCGCGTCTTCTCCATTACCATCATTGTGAGCGAGATGAGAATGTTGAGCGCGGCAACGAATACAATCAGACCGATGGTGATGAACGTAACCAGCCGCTCCAGCCGCAACGCGCGAAAGATGGCTTTGTTCTGCTCCATCCAGTTAGTGGCCATGAAGCCCGTACCCGCTGCGCGCTCGAGCTCGCGCGCGACTTCTCCCGCCTTGTAAATATCATCGATCTTGAACTCAATTACTGAAACCAGATCGCCCAGGCCAAAGAGCCGCTGAGCGTCGGAAAGGCGGGCGAACGCCCATCCACTGTCGTAATCGAAAAAGCCGGAATTGAAAATCCCTGCGACACGGAACCGGTTGTACTTGGGAACCAGTCCAAAAGGTGTCAGCTCACCCTGCGGGCTGGTGACAAGTACGACTGAACCGACTGTGGCGCCAAGATCATCCGCCATATCTTTGCCAAGAATAATAGGAGGCATGGCAGCGATACGGTTCTGAACTCCCTCAAGATCGCTTGGAGATTGTGTGGGCGCGTTGTTTGTGTGGGGGCGGGGCTCTGCCCCGGCCTGACTCGGCTCATCCAGTGCAGCCGATGTTCCTTGCTTCACCGTGTTCAGCAAATCGCTCACTTTGCGTTCATATGCCGGAATCAATCCCTTCAGCACCGCGCCTCGCGCTCGCGGCCCGCGCGAGATCAGCACCCGCTCATAGATTGCCGGGGCAGTCGCCACCACATGCGGCTGTTTCGACATCCGCTCCATCAACGGCTGCCAATCTTTGATCCCATCGCTCTCGACCCGCAACAGGTTAACGTGTGAACTCGAACCTAGCAGACGGTCCTGCAAATCCTGGCGAAAACCATTATTGATAGCGAGCGCGATAACCAGCGAGGCCACTCCAGCTGCAACCCCAGCAATGGAGATACCTGTGATGACGCCGATAACAGCCTGCCTTCTCTTGGCGCGGAGATAGCGAGTAGCGATGAAGAATTCGAATCTCACCCGGAGATCCTTCGCCCCACACGGGATTTCGGCACGCGGCTCAGACGCCGCGCAAGCGCCGCAAATTCGAATCTCATCTGGACATCAGCAGTCGGCTTATTAGCTGTCAACGAGGAAATTATAGCCATTCAAGCAGTTATCAGTACGCAGTTCTCAGTTCCCAGTCTGGCACTAATCCGTTGAACCTTAATGCAGCCTTGGAAACATCGCAGGCACAGAGCTCTTGTACTGACGAAAATCTTCGCCGAATCGCTGTTCCAATTCTTTATCTTCAAGATTGGTCATGACTGCTCCACTCAACAGCGCGAATGCAGTCAACGCATAGCAGACGGCAAGACCAGTGCCAAGACTCCAAGCGAGCATTTCGCAAAAATGCGCAAGATAGACTGGATGACGAACTCGGTTGTGTATCCCTGCAGTGATCAGCCGCTGCTCGCGAGCTCCGGCCATAACTTCGGGAATTCCGCTGAGTTGCTGAACGCTAAAATGCTGCCCCGATTGCGAATAGAGCCAGAATCCGACGCCGAAAAGAAAGATGGCGGGTACCCAAGCCCATAAACTTGAGTACAGCACAAGGTGCCGCCAGGGAGCAGTGATGAGTCCAGCGGCGATCCACATCGCGATCCAAAGCGGCAGCAGCACTCGATACGGCGAGCGACGGCGCGAACGCCAATATTTTGCGCGAGGATGGATGGCCAACCAAAATGATGGAATCGTCGAATAAACGATGCAGGCCAGCCAAGCGACCAGATTGAGCGACTCAGTCATTGAGATATTGAATCATTGTAAAGTGGCAGCATGGCCACAGCCGCAGATCCCAGGATCGCAGGTCGAGTTGCATTCGCTTACCCGGATTTCATCCGCTATGAGCTGGCACGCTTCTTTATCGTCCTGGCGCTCGAGATGCAGTCGGTCGCGGTGGGCTGGCAAGTCTACGACATTACTAAGCGCCCGTTGGATCTTGGACTAATCGGCCTTGCGCAATTCCTGCCTGGCATTGTGCTCTTCCTGCCTGCGGGTCACGCGGCCGATCGTTTCGACCGCCGAAGCCTTCTGACAATCTGCTACGCAGGATTCGCGCTGGCCTCTGGTTTGCTGCTCGCTACGACCTGGTACAACGGCAGGTCGGTGCATGCGATTTATGCGATCGTGGTTTTTCTCGGCATTGTTCGCACGTTCAATTGGCCGGTGAGCCGCGCACTCCTGCCGCAGTTGGTCGCGGAAGAGCATTTTCCAAATGCAGTGGCGTGGAACTCGAGCATATTTCAGGGTGCGACGATTCTGGGGCCGGCGGCAGGTGGGGTCATATACGCATTCTTTCGCGGTCCCGCGACAGTGTACGCAAGCGCGATGCTGGCTGCTTGTGCTGCAATGTTCTCCACATTGCAAATTTATCCCAAGCGCAGGCCGCCGGCTCGGGAGCCAGTTGCATGGGACACGGTGCTGGCTGGGTTCCGATATGTCTGGCGGCAGAAGGTTGTGCTGGGCTCGATTTCGCTGGACATGTTTGCAGTTTTGCTCGGTGGCGCAGTAGCGCTGCTTCCTGTGTATGCACGCGAAATTCTGCACACTGGCCCCTGGGGACTCGGGCTGCTGCGCAGTGCGCCCGGAGTGGGCGCCGGCATCATGGCCATTCTGTTTGCGCATCGTCCCCTGCGCCGACGGATGGGAGCCATCATGCTGTGGTGCGTGGCCGGATTTGGCGTGTTCACCATTGTTTTCGGGATTTCCCGCAGCCTGACGCTATCCATGATTGCGCTTCTGTTGACCGGCGCGACTGATATGGTGAGCGTTGTCATCCGCGCCTTGCTGGTTCAGCTTGCCACGCCGGATGAAATGCGTGGCCGGGTAAATGCGGTAGACATGCTCTTCATTGGCGCATCGAACGAGTTGGGCGAATTCGAATCTGGGTTGACGGCGCAGTGGTTCGGAACGGTTCCAGCAGTAGTGCTGGGAGGGGTTGGCACGCTCGTGGTGATTGCGCTGTGGGCGTGGCTGTTTCCGGAGTTGAGGCGGGCCGATAAGATCTAACCACAGAGGACACAGAGAATCACAGAGGCAATTCGTTTGGCCGTCTGTCTCCTCGGCGGTTTCGATCCCCTATCTATTTCCCGCGGATCACCGTTTTGGCCGAGACCATGTTGTCATAGCGGTCGTAGACTCTCACGACGACCACATGCTCGACGCCTTGAGCGGCGGAAATTGGCGGCTTCGCGCCCGGAGGATCGGGGTCGACCGGCGGCGCAATCCGGAAATCGTAGGCTTCTGTCTTGGCGTCCGAGAGTTGGCCGACAGGCTCAACAAACTGCCAGTCGCCGGCATCGACCGAATACTCCGCGCGCTTAATTGAGGAGAAGTTGTCGGCTGCGCGGAAGTTCACATGAATTTTTCCTCCATCCACGCCAGCAGTCAGATTCTGGATCTGCGGCGGAGTGGTATCAACCTCAAATCGAGCGCTCTCTTTTTCTGCGGTTAAGGCCTGCTCGGGAGAATGCGAGGGCGAATCGGATGCCACCACTTTGATTGTGTATCCGCCATCCGGGAGCAACGACGCGTCGAACGAGTAGAACTTGTCAGTCAAGTTATCTTTGAGCAGCAGCCAGCGCGCCTCCCCGTCGCCCTGGTAATAGACCGAATAGACCATCTGATCATCGTTGTCATCGTGCACAGTCCAGCGCACGCCAATCGCGTCGCGGTCGCGCGTGGAGGGAGGCGGAGTGTCAAACCGCGGCTGGTTGCCGGCGCCCGGGCCGGTATCGCCTACCGGCTTGGGAATTGATTGATACCGCAAGCCGACCGAGACCATGACATCGTCGAAATCGGGGGCGACATTCTTAGGCAGATAATTCAGCGTGACGCTATCCACGCGCGGTGCCGGATCGCCGGCATGCAGCACGGCTTTCCATTGCGCGAAACGAGCAGGCGGCACGGGGACTTCCGCGTCTTTGCGCAAATCGACTCTCTTCCACGGGCTCCAGTTGCGGTCGGGATTGTCGACATTCCCGCTACGCGCGAGGAGTTCGACGTTGCCTGCGCCGCGAAATTCAGCTCTACCCCAGCGAGAAAAGATGCGAGCATCAAAAATGTCGCTTTCGTAACTTCCCTCTGCTTCCGGGGCGGCTCCCAGCAAAAAGACCTTTCCCAAGTTGCTTGTAGAAGCATAGATTCCACTGTCCCCGGTATCGGCAAACGAAGTTACCTGGGTGGCGCTGGCCTTGAGCAAGTCGATGTAGTTATCTTCTCCAATGATCGCGAAAATGTGGCCGCGATTGCCTGTGCCGACCAGTAGCCGCCCGCGTTTATCGAAGGCCAGCGCATATACCAGATCATCGCGGGATGCCCAGAGACGGCTGGGAGAGCCGTCGGGGGCAATGCGGTAGATTTCCGAGCCTCCGACAGATCCGCTTGGTGGAAACGGACCGAGCGCTGGTTGTGGATTGGGAGCTGGCGTAGCGCTCGAAACTGTTATCCCAGGCTGCTGCTGTGGCGGCGCAACCGCGGACGCCGGGTTAGGAGCAGGAACCGGGAAGCTCGGAGCCGCGCTGCCGCCGCGCTTCTCGCCTCCGGCCGAAGCATAGATATTGCCCGCCTTGTCGATTGCCAACGCTGTAATTTCTTTCTTGGGGGCGCTGTAGAGAACAAAACCCTCGCCCTTCGGGGAGATGCGGTACACGAGACCGCTGCCATCCGAGCCAGCGATCAGATTTCCATTAGCATCGAGCGCCAGCACGCGGATGTGAGCTTCGTCACTCTTGAAAAAGACCGAAGCATTCCTCGAAGCTGTGACCCGGAAAATCTCGCCACGATCGCCGGTGGCAACATAAAGATTGCCGGTTGCGTCGAGCACGAGATCCCAGATGTACTTTGTTTTTGGATCGAAATATACGGAAGCGGAGAACTCGCTCGTGGAGTGATTCTGCTCCGCAGCAGGTTTGGCGATGTCGGTAGTAGAGTTCGCGCGGCGCTCGAGACGATAGACTTTGCCATCAGGATTCGTAGCCGCGTAAATCACACCTTTTTTGTCTACAACGATTGACTGCACCTGCAATTCCTGGGGCTCGAATATCGCCGTGGACTGTCCATTAGGCGTAATCCGGTAAACGCGCGCTGGCCCGCCGGTCGCGGCGTAAATGACGCCACTCGAATCCGTGGCGATCGACCAGATGTAGGTGGAAGGAGTCGTTGATACCGGCTTGAACGCGGGGGCCAGTTCCAGCCCTCCAGTGCTCCGTATGGCCACGCCTTTGGGAGTACCTTTGCTAAGGTCGTCGAACTTCGACTGCTCCCAGGTGTGCGTGCCTTCTGCGTGTAAGACGTTAGTCGCCAGCAGAAAAACGGAGAATGTAAGCCAGAGCTTACGGGGAAATTCCAAGGTAGTACCTCGATTGTATCCTCGATTGTGTCTGAAAAAATAGGGTATCACGGAGAGCGCGCAGCGCAGGAACTGCCTCGCAGAACAGACCTGTTGTTTCACTCCGAATGCACATCTCAGGGGCGGGCAGCCCTACCTAACAGTAATCGTCAGTACCTGCGCGCCGGAAACCACATAATCGAGCGCTTGGCTCGAGGTCTCATTCACCGAAGACTCGCCCAATACCACCATATCCTGCGTCCCCCGCATGCCATCCATTACATTCATGACGGAGAGGGGGAGTGTCGGCATAACCTTGTCTCCGACCATCGCTTCCGGGTCGCCTTCGAGCAAGGATACGTAGACGCGGTTGTTGACGTGCTGCTTATTAAGCCAGGCAATGGTCGAGGGGAGGTCGAGCTTTCGACCCAGCAGCGGCGCACCATGGCGGATGCGGTCCAGGGTGTCACCATCGCTGACCAGAATGCGCAGCGGCCCTTTGGACGTAGACGTCGGGATGTGAATCGCAATCTGGTTGACCAGTCCATCCCCCCGATATGGACGGAGCACGGCTTCAATCGTAATGTCGTCACCGGGACGGGCTTCGGTTACGTCAGTCCGGGCACTTTCCAAACGCGCCGCGCGGCGGTCGCGTACAAGGTCAAAATCAAGTTGCACACCGCGAATATCCGGCACGCTGTATGGATTATCGTAGATACGGCTGAAGCGATCACCCAGGGAGAGCGCCGCCAGCACCGCAGCTGGCTGGCCACCGTCAGCCGCGGCAAACATGTTTTCGACGCCCACGTCGGGGTATCCACCCACGCTGATGCTGCCATTCATGCGGTAGGTGACGTCCTCGCCGTATTCGTTCATTCCGTGCAGGGCGTTGAATACGGTTGCCATCATTGCCAGTGGACTGAGGTGGGCATTGTTCAGCACCTCATAATGAAACTTCTTGGTCGAGGGCCCGCCACGGATGTTTAAGGTAACCGGGATCATGTCGGGCTTCTTGCCGAACTCACCCATGATGCCAGTATGGCGATCCTGCACAAAGGCGCCAACGGGTTCGGTGGCGTTCACGATTTTGAATGCGTTCAATGGCGACGCCAACGTGGCCACGACTTGGGCCTTGGTCATTGGAAGATTGACCGATCCGAACTGCATCAGCGGGTGACCGCAGGCCAGGAGGTGGGCCGCATCCATGTAGGTCACGGTGCAAGTGGCGGCGATATCCATATCGCCACGCACCAAGATGGCGCTGACGGCCGAACCCGGTTCAAGCCGCTCCGGCTGTTTGGTGTCGCTGACCGAACCGACTCCCATTACTGGCACGATTCCTGCCGCTGCAAACTGCGGAGCGAATTGTTTCAGCGCAGTTTCTGAAAATCCATTAAAGACCAGAGGCGCTTCGATCGGCTTCAGATAATTCGCATAATTGGCAGAAGGCACGCTAGAGAACCCGGGTGTCGATGTCCGAGTTGGAGCATCCACACTGGCTTTGGCGTCGGTCTCGGGCGACTCGGGTCGGCGGTCAAGCGCACTTATCTCAAGCATCTCAGCGATGGGCGTGACGCCGGCAATCGGCTCTTTGGAGAATTCGCCGATCCGGAACGCGAGCGCGCCGGCAAGTTTTCCGTCAAAATACACAGGACTGCCGCTCATGCCGGCGACCACGCCCGTGTACTCGGCCTTTTTTCCGCCCAGGCGGACCAAAATAACGTCGCCCTTGGGTCCATTGGCATTTTTCAGAACGCCCAGGACCTCTACCTGCATGGCTTCGGGCTTGGTACCCTCAAAAACTGTATAAGCGACGCCATGCATGCCCGCGTGAATCTGACTAACGGGAATGGTTTCAACTGATTTGGAGGTTTGCGCGAAAGTTGCGAAGGAGAGTAGGAGCGAATACACCACGCCACTGGCGAGAGCTGCACGTCTCATCGAATGTCCCCGGAGGACCGCCAACCGGTCCACCAAAAATTACACTTCGCGCTTTCTGTTGCCGTTGCCAGGTGGGAGAGTATCTAAAGCCAAGCAAAACATCCCAATCGCGAAGCCGTGCGTCTATACTAGCACAGGGTTTTTCGGGGAGTTCCATGTTTTACACTGGTTTTTTTCGACGCAAGGCCATTCGTTCCATGCTGGCACCGGTACTAATTCCGGCTCTGACTACCACTTTAGTGATCTTGACATTGTCACCGATTCCGGCTAAAGGGCAGGACCAGCCTGCCCAGGCCGCGCCGCCCAGCGGACAGCAGCAGGAGCCACCACCCGCCGCGGGTGGCCCTCAGAGCGACACCGGCCCATACGCGATTCCCAAGAAAAAAGAAGAGCCACCCGCGCCTCCGCCGGTCGAGAAGCCGAAAAAGATCGAGGGCATGCCCGATTACTCCATCCGCGTAGATGTACCACTCGTGAATGTCGATGTTCTCGTTACCACAAAGGATGGGCAGTTTATCTCCACGTTGAAGAAAGATAATTTCAAGGTCTTAGAAGACGGTGTACCCCAAACCATTAGCAATTTCAACGTTTCAGAAGCTCCCATCACAGCGGTCTTGCTGGTTGAGTTTGCCTCAACCAATTATTACTTTATGGTTGATGCGCTGAACGCGAGTTATTCATTTGCAAATTCGCTGAAGAAGAACGACTGGGTCGCCGTGATCTCTTACGACATGAGGCCGCATATCCTGGCGGATTTCACTCAGGACAAACGGGCAGTTTACGGAGCGCTGAACCAGTTGCGCATACCCGGATTCGCGGAAACGAATTTGTTCGACGCTCTCTACGATACGCTCGACCGGCTGGACCAGATCGAGGGCCGCAAGTACGTCATCCTAGTCACTACCGGCGTGGATACGTTCAGCAAGCTCAACCTTGACCAGATCATGAAAAAGATCAGGGCCACAAAGGACGTGACTATCTTCCCGGTGAGTGTGGGGTTTGCAGTCCGCGAATATTGCGAAACCCACCGCTGCGGTTACACGCATGGCATCGGGATTCCGGTAAGCAACATAGACTACCTTCAGGCCGACAACGAAATGAATACCTTCGCCCGGCTGACCGGGGGACGCGCATACTTCCCCCGGTTCCAAGGCGAACTGCCGGAAATTTTTCATGACATTAGCGGCGACATTCGCAACCAGTACAACCTTGCTTACCGCCCCACCAACCCAAAGCTCGATGGCTCTTATCGCAAGCTGAAAGTCGAAGTGGTTGGCCCGGACGGCAGCCCGCTGAAAGTGCGCGATCAGAAAGGAAAAGATGTGAAATATCAGATCGTCGCGCGCGAAGGATATACGGCGAAGCACACGGTCGAGTAACAGCACTAGCAGTCGGCCGATACCGGGCGGGGAGTCCGCAATGCTGTTCAGTTCTGAATGAGGAGCCATGACCCTTGGCTGCTGTCAATGCACGTGTACAAACTGATCCAGCAGGAACAGTAAACCCACTCCTAGAAAGACCACCAACGCCATCCGTGCTCCCGGCTCCCGGTTCACCTCCGGCATAAGATCTGAGGCAGCGACGTAGATGGTCACGCCTGCTGATAGAGGCAATCCGAAACTCACTTCGTGCCGCAGCAGCGCCATAGCAAGCACGCCCGCGAGTGTGGCTGCCCCCAGCAGAATAGAAGCGCCCCAGGCAATTCCGCGACTTCGGCCACTTGCCAGCATGACGGAAGCAACCGTGAAGCCCTCTGGAATCTTATGGAGAAAAACCGCGAGGAAGATGACCCATCCTAGCCAATTGGAAACGATAAAGCCCGACGCAATGGCGATCCCGTCGAAAAACGTGTGGATGATCAGTGCCAGCAGAACGGAATAGCCGTGATGACCGCGCACAAATTGATCATGATGCGTTTCTTCTCCGAAATGAAAATGCGGGGTGACAGTATGCTCGAAGAAATGAATAATTAAATAACCGAGCAGGATCAGAAATGCCGCGCTCCTGCCACGCAGCTCAAAACTGGTGGGAACGATTTCTATAATCGCCGTGGCCAGCATGAATCCCGCACCGAGCGCCACGAAATATTTCAGGTAAGAACGTTCCCAATGCTTCTGAACAATGATCGCTCCGCCAAAAACGTTTGCGGCAGCAGCGGTTAGGCCCAGCAATAGACTGAGGAGGATGGGGTGCATTCGCGCCGGAGGATGATAACAGTTTTCGCGGGCGTCCTCGGGCAGATAACGTCCCGGCGGAAAGCTTCGCGGAACTCAAAAAGGAGTTCTCAGTTGTCAGTTTTCAGTTCTCAGGTTCCAGAATCTAAGCTGCCGGCCGAATTGAGGCTACTAGTCCGTTCAAGATCTTTCCAACTTCTGCCGCTTTGTTTAGCAGAGTCTGGGCGTGATCCGTACCCAGGTAGCCAAGATTCTGCGCGATTAGTAGCTGTGTTTCCACTTCGACCAAAGCACCTCGGGCTCGACCCAGGTAGTTGTAGAAGTCGTTGCCAGAAAGTCGCGCTTGCCCCTCTGCCACGTAGGTCGGAACTAATACTGATGCCCTTCTTAACTGACTGGCAAGGCCGTATACCTCATCTCGTGGAAAGGCCTTCGTCGCCCTGTAAACGTCCATTACGAAATCCATGGACTTCTGCCAGGCGATCAAGTCTCGATATGACTGTCCCATAGAATCCTCCAACAACGAGCATTTACCGGAGGATTTAATAGAAAGTCTGTGATGTGTGAACATACAAAAACTGAGAACTGGGGACTGACAACTGAGAACCAGTAAACACTTCCTCACCCCGAGTGCCGTATATGCATCACGTCGCCGTCCTGCACGATGTAGTCTTTGCCCTCCAGCCGCAGAGTTCCGCGGGCGCGAGCATTGGCTTCAGAGCCGGCTTCGAGCAGTTGATTCCAACGAATGGTCTCAGCCCGGATGAAGTGCTTCTCCAAGTCGGAATGGATAGCGCCAGCGGCTTCGACAGCGCGTGTATGGATGGGAATCGTCCAGGCGCGGCACTCATCTTCGCCGGTGGTAAAAAAAGAAATCAGGCCGAGTAGGCCGTAAGTGGCGCGAATCAGGCGAGCCAGGCCGCTTTCCTTGAGACCGTAGCTCGCAAGAAACTCGGCAGCATCGACGTCGGACATCTCTGAAAGTTCTGCCTCTACTTTGCCACAAATTGCTGCTGCCGCGGCACTGGGCCGCGACGCCACTTCCGTGAGCTTGTACTTGCTGATTGCTTCAGCGAGATCCTTTCCTAGTTCTCCGCTTTCGCTGATGTTCAAAACGTACAAAATCGGTTTTTCGCTGAGGAACATGAATCCACGCAAGCGCTTCTTGTCCTCAGGCGTCATTTCCATTTCGCGCAGCGGGCGCTCGGATTCCAAATGCGATTTGGCCCGTATAAGCAGATCGAATTCTTTTTCAAGATCCACCGAGCGCATCTTTTTCAAATCTTTCTCGACGCGCTCCAGCCGTTTTTCAATCTGGCCGAGATCACTCACCATCAAGTCGAAATCGACGTTTTTAATGTCCCGCAACGGATCGATAGGCCCCACATGCGGAATGGAGAGATCATCGAATGCCCGCACCACGTGTGCCAGGGCGTCGACAGTTCGTAAGTGACCGAGGTAGGCACTTTCTTTGAGAGCTTCTTGCCCAATGGCGCCGACATCGACGTACTCCACCGAGGCGTGCGTGAGCTTTTTAGGTTTGAAAAGCGCCGCGAGGCGATCGAGGCGGTCGTCCGGAACTTTGGCAATCCCGACATGGGCCTCGCGCGGGTTGGAATAGGCGTGCTCCGAAAGATGCGCCTTCGTCAGAATTCGGAACAAAGATGTCTTGCCCACCTGCGGCAGACCGATGATGCCGGTTTTCATAGGGAGCTTCTAGCCATTAGGCAGTTTCAAGCGGAGGATAAATGATGGCGTGGTGACGAGCAAAAAGCGACTTTTAAATATTTAAAACCGGCGCGCTATCAGGTAGACGACAGCGAGTCCCAGCAGAAGCACGCCGGTCTCCAGTCGCGTCGACCAAGCGTGCAGCGCGTTGAATTGAAGGCGGGCAGGATTCGTGATTGCAACAGAATCGATGTCGCCCATGGAGGCGCGGAGTGCTGCCATTTTCGGCGAAATACCGAATTGCGAAATGAGCGTAAGCGCCAGCATTGCGTAAATCAGCAAATGGCGCAAAGCGAATGGCTGCGCGACGCCCGTTGTAGACCGCGAGTAGATCATCGAGCTAATCAGAAATGTGATGCCCGAGACGATGCCCATCCAGTGGAGTTTCGTAAGCATCGGAGCCACGACTGACCCGGCAAGGTTACGAGTAGGTAGTACCGAGAAGAGCGTGGGCGCGAGCACGGCAAAAAAGATCACGCCGCCAAGCCAGACAATTAGGGACAGCAACATGAGGAACCGTAGAAAAGCCATGCGCAAACATTATGCCGGGAGCTTGGCGTGAACACCAAATGCGGGAGACGAAAAAACTGAAAACTGGGAACTGAAGACTTCTCTTAAATCGGCACTGGGATGCTGTCCACAATTTCGCTAATCATGCGATCGGCTTGCTCAAATTTTTTCAGACTGGACGAAGATGAGGTTCCATTGACCACAACTCGATGGGCGAATACCGGTACGGCGAGGGGTTTGAAATCCTCCGGCGTGCAGAAGCTGCGGCCATCCAGAAAGGCCATAGCCTGAGAGGCGCGGTAGAGCATTTGCGAGCCGCGCGGCGAAACCCCGAGCAAGAATTGATCCGAGTCGCGCGTCTTGCGCACGATGGCAAGTGCATAACTTACCAGCGAGTCGTCTACGCGAACCTGCGTGACCGCCTCCTGCATTTCCATGATGTCGGCGCCATTCAGCACCGGTTCCATCACATCCAACTGGGCGGCCCCGGCTTCTGAGCGCAATATCTCGCGCTCCGCGCTGCTGTCGGGATATCCCATACGCACGCGCATCAGAAAGCGATCCAGTTGCGATTCCGGCAGCGGATAAGTGCCGTGATGCTCTACGGGATTTTGTGTGGCAATCACCAGAAAGGGCTGCGGCAGAGAGTAAGAATGCGCATCCACCGTAACTTGCCCCTCGTTCATGGCCTCGAGCAGCGCAGATTGCGTTTTCGGTGTCGTGCGGTTGATCTCATCTGCCAGCAGAATGTTGGTGAATAGGGGGCCACGTTTGAACTCGAACTGCTGCTCCATGGCCGAGTAGATCGAAATTCCGATCACGTCGGATGGCAGCATATCGCTGGTGAACTGAATTCGCTGAAAACTGCAATCGATTGCCCGCGCCAGAGCTTGGCCGAGAGTAGTCTTGCCAACTCCGGGAACGCCTTCTATGAGCAGGTGTCCGCGGGCAAGAATGGAAACCAGTGCCAGCCTGACCACATCATCTTTGCCGCGAATGATTTTTCGGACGGCGGTTTCGAGTTGCGCTGCTCGATGGGCGGCGACAGTGGCCGTTTCTGGAGACATTAAACCGATTCTACATTCGGAGAACGGATGAGGGATGGTTACTTGCGTCACATAAAACAGCTATCGGCTTTCAGCTATCGGCCGTCAGCAAATCTTGCTGCGTCAAACGGTGTGGCTGAGAGCTGATGGCTGAGTGCCGAGAGCTTATTGCTGAAACTCTGCTGGTCTTCCCGTCAACCGTTCAATGCGCTTAGCAATCGGAGGATGGGTCGAGAACAAGCTGCCGAAGTTCATGCCCAGGAACGGCTGAATAATAAAGAGATGAGCAGTGGATGGCGTCGCCACTAACGGCACGCGCTTGGAGTAGGCATCTAGTTTCGCTAACGCGCTCGCCAAAGCATACGGATTGCCGGTGAAGTGCGCGCCGGTGGCGTCGGCCTGATATTCGCGGGAACGCGA
>DAIMDJ010000005.1:1376-7937 GCA_036725905.1 Terriglobales bacterium | reverse complement strand
GTGGCCAGCGCAATCTTGTCAGAAAAGAAATAGGCGACAAAGTTGGTGACTGCCGCCACGCCCAAAGCCAACAGCATCCCGTTCTGGCCTCCGAAGGCACGGCCAATACCCATGAGCAGCAGAGTCAGTGCGGTCAACAGGAATGCGGTTTTGAATGTGTTTCCCATAGGTTTCCCAAGTAAATAGATTGTCTCACGCCGTTGCAGGATTCAATCCGTAGTACGCGGACGGCACAGTTCTGGTTCAGCCCAGAACTGCCACGGTTGCACGAAGATACAGTGAACCCGGAAGAGGTCGTCGGCACCTACATCGCTGAGGTGGAGGATTTCCGCTTCAGTGCACGCTCAAGCGTCTGATCCAGCGCCGCTTTGGATTTTTCGTACTCTTCTTGTGAGATGCGGCCTTGTTTATGTTCGACTTCGAGTTGGAAAATTTCTTCTTTAAGCGCTTCGAGGAGCAAGCCGGACCGGCTTGCCGCAGCCTTCTTTGCTGGAATCTCGATGGGTTCCGAGTGAACAACATCCAAGGACGCCGTGCGCGGCCGCTTGGCAATGTAAACCGCTCCTGCAGCCAGCACCAGACCAAAGCCGCCGAGAATATACCAACGGTATTTTTCCAGAGGATCGGGAGCGTCGATGGGCGGGCCAAGGCCGCCGCCGGGACGCGAATCGCGTCCAGCGGCTTGCCCTCCGGCTGCCTGGCCGGCGTTTGCTTGCTCACTCTCATCGGCGAGCAGGCCCGCGCCCGAGATCGTGAAGGCGAGCGCCTGACCGACCCGCGTATTTGAGGCAACCTGCACCAGCGCATCTGACTGCCGCGGATCTTTCATGGATTGAAAAGTCGTGCCTGCGCCAGCCGAGAATTGCATGCTTTTTGGCAACATCACCACAAAATGCTGTGCGCCATACAGAGCTTTGGGATCAACACTTAGCTGCCCACTGTAGGGCATGTGAAACGCCACCTGGAACTGGGTCTCTCCCGGCCGCAAGGGAAAGACGAAGGCATAGCGGTTCTTCTCCCTTTGTGGCACGGGCGCGGAGTTGATTGGCTGTCCGCCCGCAGTCATTGCCATGCTCTGATCAACTTCGGCGCCGTCGGGCAAATAGAACTCAAAATTCTGATCGTTCATCTGCGTGCGCGGCGGGTCGGAGTGATTATCGACGGCGAATAGCCGGATGCCCTGCAATTCATTGCCCTGGGCCTGGAAACGCATCACGTCAGCAGTCACGCTGATTCCAGCAAGCTTCTTGCTTACGTCAAATACTTCCAAGTCAGCTGAGGTTGTTCCAGGAGGAGCCATTTTGTGATAAGTCACGCCCTGATGAATGGCGCGGACGAGGTGCGGCCCGCTGTCGTCGAGCTTGAACGTGAAATTGCCGTTTGGGTCGGTTTTGGTACGAGCGGCCTCCTCCATCCCCTGGCCGAGCTTGATGAGTACGACATCATCATCAGATGCGGGCTTCTTGGTCGTGCCGTTGGTTACGGTGCCAGTCAGAGTTTGAGCGAAACCCGAAGTGCACGCGAGGGCTATGATTGCAGAAATTCGAAGAGCGACTGCCCCTCGGCTCAATCGCGAGCGTAAGGCGCAAAGCACCGCAAGAATAAAGCCCACGGCGTCAGCCGCGGGTTCAATAAGGGACAACTTCGGGTCAAATCCGGACGAGAGGAAACGCTTCAAACCCTAGCTCCCTTCCGTACACGCGGAGCTTCCGCCTTCTGCTCCAATCTCGCGATCTCTGCCAGGATCGCTGCAGCTTCTTCTTCCAGAGAGCCCTTCATGGACTGATAATCCGATTCCGGAAACTTGCCAGCTTTGTACTCAAAATTCAGATCGCGCAGGTTCTCGTAGACCGCGTCCTTGCGCTCACGCAAGTAAGATAGCCGCGTCTTCTCCGGTCCAAGCTGCAGCTTCCCAGGTAAATAGAAAACGTAGAAAAGGACGGCAAGCGTAATTAGCGAGCAGAGCAGGAGCGTCATATCCCGGTCTCCTTCCTGGCTTGCTCGCGGAAGTGCTCAAGCTCAACCCCGCTGACCGGAGCCACTACGCTCGCATGAGCACGCAGCGGCCTAAATCTCCATGCCCTCACGATAAGGACGACTGTCGTTACCCCAAGCACGAGCGCCAGGTATGGCATGATCCATGCCACTCGATTAAATCCAGCGTTGGTTGGAGCAATCAAAACTGTCGGGCCATATTCCTGAACAAATGATTGCAGGACCAGATCGTCACTATCAGCGCGCGACAAGGCAGACGAGAGTTCGCCGCGCATTCGATCCGAATATCGGCAGCCGACATGGTTGCACTCGAGCAGCACCTGGTTGCAACCACAAACGCACATCATTTTGTGGCCAACGGTGTTGAAGCGGGCATCTTCATCGCCGGCTCCGAGGAAGGCGAAGATTGCGAGACACAGCATCGCCAGCAGGCAGACTCGTTTTGTGGATGAAACTGAAATCATCAATCTCCCGCCCCCACCGGCTCCGCCTGCACGCGTACCGGCGCTGGCACCCGGACCGCCGCCGCATTCGGAATCAGGGCGATCACTGTGCCGGCGATCATGATCCAGACCCCCATCCAAATCCACATTACAAGCGGGTTCAAATGCGCTTTGATGATTGGCCGCCCCGTATCCTCGTTTTGGCCCTCGTAAACTAAATACAAATCCTCATTCAACGTGGAGTGGATAGTGGGCCTGGTGTTCATCTGCTGGCTGGCTTTAAAAAAACGCCGTTCGGGATAGAGTGTGTCAATCTGGCGATCACCTTTGAATACGTCGATGATGGCCCACTCGCTGCCGTAATTCGGCTTATCTTCCTGCGTATAAGAGCGGCAGACGAGCGTGTACGGGCCGATCGCCATCTTGTCGCCGAAGCCCATCTCTTTTTCTTTGTCTTGATTAAATGCGGCCCCGGCAAAACCGATGATGATGACGATTACCCCGAAATGCACGATGTAGCCGCCGTAGCGGCGGGTGTTGCGGTGGGCCAAATGGACCATCGAGGCAAGAAGATTTTGTCCGGTGTGGCGGCTGATGACATGTCCGCCGCGAATGAATTCCGAGATCACAGTGAAGGCCACGAGCGCTGAGAGGGTAATGGCCATCAGCGAGTAGAGATAAGAAATATCGTGCCAGGGCCTCATGCCGAACGGGGAGCCCCAACTCACAGGTGTGGCTATTAAAAATGCCGCGATCGCTAGGGCCCCAACCGTAGGCCAGAGAAAATTTCTCTTTAGGCTGTCTACAGACGTTTTGCCCCAGCACAGCAACGGCCCGACGGCGGTCAGCAACAGCACAAGTAATGCCACAGGAATCATGACCCGATTGAAGAAAGGAGGCCCAACTGTAATTTTGTGTCCCTGGACCCAGTCGGAAAGAATCGGAAAGAGCGTACCCCAGAGCACGGCAAAACAGGCGACGACAAACAGCAGGTTATTGAACAGGAAGCTTGATTCGCGGGAAACCAGCGACTCCAGCCGATGTTCGCTGCGCAGATGCTCGTGATTCATCACGTAGAACACACCGCACACCACCAAGATAATGCTCAGAAACACCACGAACCATGTGCCGATTGAAGACTGCGCAAACGCATGTACCGAGCTAACTACACCGCTACGCGTGAGAAACGTACCAAAGATAGACAGCATGAATGTGGCAAAGATCAGCCACATATTCCAGACCTTCAGCATGCCGCGCTTTTCCTGCATCATGACCGAATGCAGGAATGCCGTGCCCGTGAGCCAAGGCAAGAACGAGGCATTTTCGACGGGATCCCAACCCCAATAGCCGCCCCAACCCAGCACGGAATAAGCCCAATGCGCGCCGAGGAAGATGCCGCAGGTCAAAAGTCCCCAGGTCACCATCGTCCAACGGCGGGTAATGTGAATCCACTTTTCTCCGGGATAGCGCATGATCAGCGCACCCAGCGCAAAAGCGAACGGAACGGTGAAGCCCACGTAGCCCAGATACAACATGGGCGGGTGAATCACCATCTCGGGATATTGCAGGAGCGGGTTCAGTCCATTGCCATCTTCAGGCAGTGAGCCTTGCATGATCGCGAATGGATGCGCCGCAAAATTCAGCAACAACAAGAAGAAGACCTGAACTGCAGCAATGATTACCGAAGCGTGAGCGAAAAGACGGCTGTCAGTTTTGTGACGCAGCCGCAGGACCAATCCGTAGGCTGACAGCAGCAGCGACCAGAACAGCAGCGAACCTTCCTGCCCTGACCAGAGAGTCGCAAACTTGTAGGGCGCGGGAAGGTCGCGATTGCTGTGATGGAAAATGTAGGCGATGGAAAAATCATCCTGAAATGCGGCGATCACCAGCACCACTGCCGCAAGTAGAACAACCGCAAAAGCGGCGATTCCGGCCCGCCGGGCAGTTTCTCCCAGGCGTTCCGACCCAGCGCCCGGACGCAGCAAGGCCAGTAATCCCGCCAAGAATGAGTAAGCGCTCAGAGCCAGCGCGAGCAGGAGCGCAAAACTGCCTATCTGTGCCATGGAAGGTCCATACGTATTTTTTCAGAAAGAAGGGGCGCAGGCAACTAAGGAGGGAATCCAGGGGGATCGGCGACGGAAGATGCGTTGGAGATTAGGGTTACAGTCCTGAGATCTGAGAACTAGCAACTAAGAACTGCCGTTCTCTCGAGAAAACCAGTTATCAGTTCTCAGTTGCCAGTTCTTAGTTGCGCATCTCGCGACCGAAACACATTCCGAACCTGGCGGATTAGCTCCTCAGGAAGGCAGGGCTTCGCCAGGAAACGGACATCCAGTCCCTCGTACTCCTCCTCTGCTTCCGCCATGCCGCTCACAACAATAACCGGAACCCGGCTGAAGCGGCGGAGTTCGCGTGCGAACGCGGCGCCACTTGGCCCGGGCATGACGTGATCAGTGATGATCAGCCGAAGGGCATTGCTCAGCACGGGATTACCCAGCAGAGCGAGCGCTTCATGCGCCGTTTCGGACGTCAAAACGGCAAAACCTGCTTCGCGCAAGACAGCCTCGCGCAAGCGCAACTGTGTAGCATCGTCATCAATGAGCAGGATTTCAGGCATTCGGAACTCCGTTCAGTCCAAGCGGCGCACAATCGCTTTATGGCTGGGAAGCCGGGAACCGGAGTTCCAGGGCCTAAGCACTCTGCTGATGATTATAACGGGAGAGAACCTCGCGTTCCGCGATCAGCCAGTCTTCATTCTCCTGACCCGGCGTACAGCCGCGCTGCTCATACAGTTCATAGGCACGACGGCGGATTTCGGTCTCCAGGTCGATGGAGAAAGAGCCCTGCTTCACATCGGGTGAAGTCACTACTGGCATGGTTGCTACTTCCGCTTTGCGGGCATTGCCATTGCGGGGGGACTTTGCTCTAGCCATAATTTGGATACTCCTTACAGATACCAAGGTCCAATAATGAACCGAAAATTGATGAACCAGCCACATACACGCTGGACTCCTCTGGTACTCGGATCCTGCATAGATTGTGGCGGATGATGTACTCAATAATAAACCGAAATGCTGTGGATGTGGGAAGAGCCAGTAAAAAAAATTAGGTCTTGATGGGAAAAGGATTAATAAAAATCGTGCGAAACGGTTTCGGCCTGGGTGATGGCCAAGGGCAGCACGCGTTCGGCTTTTACGGAAATCACATTATCCTGATTCTGCAAAATTCCTTCGATCATGAGAAATTGCTCAGAACTTACCAGCAGACGATTTTTCTGAAACAGGTCTGGATTGATAATGGCGTTAGCAACCCCGGTTTCATCTTCCAGACTCAAAAAGACAAATCCTTTTGCCGTCCCCGGGCGCTGGCGGGCGATAACACACCCTCCGATACGTGTGCGGCGGCCATTGGGGAGGGACTTGAGTTCGATTGCCCGGCAAACTCCAGCATTTTGCAGTTGCTCACGATGATAGGCCATCGGATGCGGGCCGACGGTCAGCCCAGTTCCACGGAAATCGGCGACCAGTCGTTCTTCATCATTCATCCGCTCAAGTGGAGATTTTGAATCCGGCTCCGGCAGTTCTTCCAGCAGCGGTCCGGAATAGCGGACAGCGCGCTCGACTTGCCAGAGAGCATCCCTTCTATGCAGTTTCGAGTTTCTAGTTGTATCCGAATCACTGGCAACTGGCAACTGAGAACTGAGAACTGAATTCAGTGCGCCAATTTCAGCCAAGGTATTCAGTTCGTCTTTACGTAATTCCGGAACGCGATGGACCAGATCATGAATAGAAGTAAATGGAGTCTGATTGCGCTCGCGTACCAACGCCTGTGAAGCTTCTTCGCGCAACCCGCGAACATAGCGGAGGCCAAGGCGAAGCGCTGGGCGTTCGGCTTTTTGGCCAACGTCCAACGGCGCATAACCAACGACTGAATTTACGACTGTGCATTTCCACTCCGACTCCATCACATCCACCGGCAGCACCTTTAGTCCGTGCCGCTGCGCGTCTTTGACGATCGTCGCCGGACGATAAAATCCCATTGGCTGGTTGTTGAGCAGCGCAGCCGTGAACGCAGCCAGGTAATGACACTTCAGATAAGCGCTGGCATAGGCGATCAGCGCAAA
>DAIMDJ010000005.1:0-1276 GCA_036725905.1 Terriglobales bacterium | reverse complement strand
TCTTCACGCCCCTGCCTTCGCTGTAAATAAGGATTCACCATCTGCCCGACAATCGGTCCGGGGCGAATGATCGCAACCTGCACGACGATGTCATAAAAGCGTTGTGGCCGCAGACGCGGCAAGCACGACATCTGCGCGCGGCTCTCGATCTGGAACATGCCGATCGTATCGGCTTTTTGCAGAGTGGAATACACGTCGGGATCGTCCGCCGGCAGATGAGCCAGATCAACTTCTTCATCGTAATGATTGCGAATCAGTTCGAGCGAGTCTTCCAGAACAGCCATCATCCCCAACCCAAGCAGGTCTACCTTAATAATGCCGAGATCCGTGCAGTCATCTTTATCCCACTGCACGACAACGCGCCCCGGCATGGAAGCAGGTTCGAGCGGAACAACAGAATCGAGCTGCCCCTGGCAAATGACCATGCCACCTGAATGCTGGCCGAGATGCCGAGGCAAATCCTGCACCGCCACGCACAGCTCAAAATATTTGCGCAAGCGAGGGTGATTGAGATCAAGCCCGGCATCGCGAAAACGATGATCAAACGTGTCGTTTGAATCGCGATATTCCCAGGTAGAAACCGCGGCGGAAACTTTGTCCAGGGTTTCGGGATCGAAACCGAGCGCTTTGCCCATCTCGCGTCCGGCCATGCGACTGCGGTAGGTGATCACGTTCGCAGTCATCGCTGCGCCGCGCTCGCCGTAGCGCTTATATAAATATTGGATCACGCGCTCGCGCTGATCTCCGCTGGGAAGGTCGAGATCGATATCCGGCCATTCGCCGCGTTCTTCCGAAAGAAAGCGCTCGAACAGCAAATCCATGCCCACCGGATCAATCGCGGTGATGCCGAGCGAATAACACGCGGCACTGTTGGCTGCCGATCCGCGCCCCTGAACTAGAATTTTCTGCTCACGGCAGAAGCGCACCAGGTCCCAAACGATCAGAAAATAACCCTCAAGTTTGAGTTTCTCGATCAGGTGTAATTCGCGTTCTACTTGCTGGCGGGCACGATTTCGCAAATCTGCTGTCGCTCTGCCGTAGTGCTGCTGAAAACCTTCCCGCGTGCGCTCCCGCAGGAAAGACATCATGGTTTCGCCCTCGGATACGGGATATTTCGGAAACTCGTATCCGAGATCTTTCAGCGTGAACTCGAGCCGGGAAGAAAGTTCCGCTGTGTTGGCGATGGCTTCCGGAAAATCAGGGAACAACTTCTGCATTTCTTCCGGCGACTTCAGATGCCGCTCAGAGTTGCGCGCCAGCAAGCGTCCTGCAGTTG
>DAIMDJ010000004.1:0-24196 GCA_036725905.1 Terriglobales bacterium | reverse complement strand
GCCATCACGCAATACGCTCCGCCGTACGCTTTTCTCGTGATCACGGTAACTTTGGGTACAGTCGCCTCGGCGAACGCGTAGAGCAACTTCGCGCCGTGTTTAATAATCCCGCTATACTCCTGGTTCGTGCCCGGCAGAAATCCCGGCACATCCTCAAACGTAACCAGCGGGATATTGAAGCAATCGCAGAAGCGCACAAAGCGCGCGCCTTTAATTGAGGCGTTGATATCCAGCGTACCCGCCAGAAATGCCGGTTGGTTTGCCACAATCCCCACCGGACGCCCATTCAGCCGCGCAAATCCTATGACGATATTCTTGGCAAAATGCTCCTGCACTTCGAAGAAGTAGCCATCATCCACGACGGCGCTGATTACATCTTTCATGTCATACGGCAAATTCGACTGATCCGGCACAATCGTATCCAGCTTCTCATCGGCGCGATCGACAGGATCGCTGCAAGCCTTCCTCGGCGCGTCATCCAAATTGTTTGATGGAATAAAGCTGAGCAGCTCACGCACCATCGATAAGCACTCGGCATCATCCTGAGCCATGAAATGTGCCACGCCGGAAGTCTCGTTGTGCGTGTGAGCGCCGCCAAGCTGATCCTTAGTGACCTCCTCGTGCGTGACCGTCTTAATCACATCAGGCCCGGTTATGAACATGTATGAAGTCTTATTCACCATCACGATGAAGTCCGTGATTGCCGGCGAATATACCGCCCCTCCCGCGCACGGCCCCATAATCGCCGAAATCTGCGGAATCACGCCGCTGTAAAGCGTGTTCCGCAGAAAAATATCCGCGTAGCCCGCCAGCGACATCACGCCTTCCTGAATCCGTGCCCCGCCGGAGTCATTCAGCCCAATGAACGGCGCACCCATCTTCGCCGCCAGATCCATGATCTTCACGATCTTTGCCGCGTTCGCCTCCGACAAAGACCCTCCGAATACCGTGAAATCCTGCGCGAAAACAAACACCAGCCGCCCTTCAATCCGTCCATAGCCCGTGATGAACCCATCGCCGTAATACTTCTGCTCCTCCATGCCAAAATCGTGCGAACGATGCGTCACCAGCTTGTCAGTCTCCTCGAACGTGCCCTCATCGAGCAGAAACTCGATACGCTCACGGGCGTTCATCTTGCCTTCTTTATGCTGCCGCTCGCGCCGCAGCGTGCCGCCGCCTTCTTCGGCGAGACGGTCGCGTTTCTTCAGTTCCTGAAGCTTTTGTTCGAGGTTCATGGTGGAGAGATTATAGGCGAGGAATTGCAGTCGTTGATGGAGGACGGGCGGGCGTCTCACCCGTTTCCTTCTATCCGCGAACGATGCGCGGCCGGGGACGCACGCGCCTACATCGTTCTAAGTTACTCCATGGTCGATCCCAGCGGCTGATACTTATACTTCTTGCCATCCCAAAAGATTGCGGAAACTGTCCCTTCGCCCTCCCGCGCTTCCTCGGCATAAATCGCCATTACGGTTTTCTTGCGCACGGTCAGCTTCTTCACCGCAAGCTGCTTAAAGGGGAGATTGATGACAATAAACTTAGTTTTGGGCTCGGCCGTACGCCAGCCGTCCGCCCCTGCGCCGTGAATGATCAGCAATGCCAGGCCACGCCGTTGCGGATCTTCTGGTGCGAACTTTGTTGTAACCTTGGGATCGCCGTACCCGAAAAACGCATCGTACGGATCGATCACCTTGTAATTGCGTTCGGCCTCATCCATCAGCGGGTCGGCGCAGCGCGCCACAATCACAACGTCTTCCACGCCATCGCCGTTCAAATCCGCCGTCATCGGCTGCGGACCCGGTACCAGCTTGCAACTTGATCCAAACTGCTTCTGCACAAAGTCATTGTCCACAGCTTGCGCAGGTTTTGTGGTCTGAGAAAATGCGCTGGATAAAGGATACGCAATGACAAGAAGAATGCAGATGCGAAGGAACATGGTTCTACTCTAGCCGAGTTCCTCCCCTGCGCGACAGATACCGAATAGGTGCGGCCATCTGCATCCCGCAGCTCATGCACCCAACGCGCGCTTGATTGCCCCGGTGATCTCCTGCGCCAAACTCAGCATCTTCTTTTCCGATTCGGCTTCCACCATCACGCGCGCCAAGGCTTCCGTTCCTGAATACCGCACCACCACGCGCCCATTCCCATCAAGTTCGCGTTGGGCGGATGTAATGACCCGCTGGATGTCCGGGACCTGCGCAAACGGCACTTTCTCGCGCACCCGCACGTTCTGAATCGTCTGCGGAAAAACCTTGAGATCAGCAATCAGTTCCGCCAGCGTCTTCCCGCTCCGCACCATGATCTCCATTACGCGCAGAGCTGTCAGCAGCCCGTCACCCGTTGTAGCCTCGCCATCACGAAAAATTACGTGTCCAGATTGTTCGCCGCCCAGTGTTGCGCCACTTTTCAGCATCTCTTCAAGGACATACTTGTCACCGACGTTCGCCCGCACCATCTGAACGCCGGAGTTGCGCAGCGCAATCTCCAGCCCCATGTTAGACATAGTTGTCGCCACGACAGTCGACCCTTTGAGCACTCCGCGAGACTTCATATCTCGAGCGGCAAGCAGAAGCACGCCATCTCCATTCACAACCCGCCCGGCCGCGTCGCTGAACAACGCGCGATCCGCGTCGCCATCGAAGGTTATGCCAAGATCGAATTGCCCTTTCTCCGTCAGCGCGCGAGCTACCATCTCCGGATGCAGTGCCCCGCAATTTTCGTTGATGTTCCCGCCGTCCGGAGCGGCATTGAGGAACGTTGCCTGAATCCCGCAAGTGCGGAACAACTCCGGCGCTTCCGCCGTAGCGGCTCCATTAGCACAGTCCACCAGGACTCGCAACCGGCTCAGGTCAGCGTGAACATTCGCCGCCAGCCATTCGATGTATGCCCTTCGCAGCGCCGCTTCACCAGGCAAGCTGGACGTGAGAGAGCCTCCTCCCTCGGCATGTTTCTGCGGATTTTTCAGTAGCCCAAAAATTTCCTGTTCAATCGCCAGCTCGTGCGAATCCGGCAGCTTAAAGCCGTTGCCGGAAAAGACTTTGATCCCATTATCGGTCCACGGATTGTGCGAGGCCGAAATCACTACCCCGGCCGTGTATTTCCGCGATCGCGCCAGATAGGCAACACCCGGCGTCGTGATTACGCCCGCGCTGTGTGTTTCCACCCCGGCGGACGCCAGGCCCAGCATCACTCGATCTGCAATCCAAGCACTCGACTCGCGCGTATCCTGTCCGATGACAACGCGAGGATTCGTTGCAGTTCGGATGAGGTCGTGCCCCAGAGCGCGTCCGATCAGATAGGTGCTCTCCACGGTCAAGGGAAATTCGCCCGCGATTCCGCGAATCCCATCTGTTCCGAATAGCTGACGTGTTGGGGATCCCATTTGGCTTTAAGTTTAGCGGCCGCGATTGACGGTTTTTTCCATGATAACCGTCACCCGAATAGGTTCGGGGTGCGCAACCTGGATTAGCGGGTCAGACACGTATGCGTTGGTGACGAATGTTGCCCGGTCCATCGTTCCGCTCACGTCCACGGGATCAGTGATGGCTGCTTCCGCGGCTTCGACCCGCTTCTTCGGGCCTGTAACTGCGATGCTGGGGGGATCTACGATCACGCGCCCGATGCTGTATCCGGAGGCGAAATCCCCAATCACCCGCGGATGCACCTCGAGCTCTCGCTTTATTCTCGCGTCAAATGAGAGCCGCAACTGACTGGGGATAACCTGCTCAATTTCCAGATCATGCGGCGCGCGAATCTGCTGAGCACTTAAATCGAACGTGCGTTCTCCTGTGCGTACTCCACGAAGATCGATTTCTGCGTGAATGTCGGACGCTCGGAGCTTTCGTACGACCCGCTCCGGACCGCGCACCCGAATCTGAGCCTGAGGAATATTTTCCGAACTGATCTCAAGATTCTCCGGAAAATGATGGAATTCAATCGGTACCTCAACCGCAACTTCCGCCAGCGGATCGCGCGCCACCGCCAGCCACAAGCCTACAGCAAGCGCTAGCGACAGCAGCTTCAGCCCGATATTATGCAGGACGTAGCGATGAAAAAAGTCCGTCATGGATCAGCGCCCTGCCCCAGGGTTCGTGCGGGAATCTACTGTGCGAGAGAACGAGCTTCGCGGAGTTTCTTCGTCAGCTGCCTCCAACCCTTCGCTGCCATTCGTAATTGGAGTGGGTAAAGTCGACGGCGGCACGTAGCGCCGCAGCAGTTCTCCCAATCGCTCGCGCAGTTGCTCGACCGTCAGATCCCGCTCGATTTTGGCCGCGACAGCCAAACTGATAGCCCCCGTTTCCTCGGAAACAATTACCGCAATCGCATCCGTCTCTTCCGTCACTCCAATGCCGGCCCGGTGCCGCGTGCCAAGCTGCGTAGAGAGAACCGGATTCATCGAAAGCGGCAGAAAGCACGCTGCCGCCGCAATACGATCCTTTTGAATGATCACGGCGCCATCGTGCAGCGGAGCGCTGGGCCGAAAAATTGTAGCCAGCAGATCGTATGAAAGATGCGCATCCAATGGCACGCCGCTTTCAATGTAAGTACGAAGTCCGATCTCGCGCTCAATAACGATCAGCGCTCCCGTCTGGTTCTGTGAGAACAGATTCGTCGCCAGCACAATATCGTCATACGCGTCAGCCGCGGATGCCAGCGCCTGGCTGAGCGTCAGCCTTCGCCCCAAGCGCGCTAGGGCCTGCCGGATCTCCGGGGCAAAGACCACAATCAGCGCGAACGCCGCATAAGGGAGTAGCGCGCCAATCATCCAGTTTAGCGTGGCAAGTTCGCCGGCACGCGAAAAATAAAATGCCAGCCCAAGAGCCGCCACGCCCACCAGCATGTATGCCGCGCGCGTGCCCCGGATCAACGCCAGCAGCTCGTAAATCACGATCGCAACCAGCAAAATGTCGATGACCGAAACCGTCGACAAATGCGGCCATGGCGCTGAAAACTGCCTCAATCACAGTCCTTTCCGCAACAATCAAGCTTCAGACAGCCCCATTGTAATCCAGGTGCGCGAACCCAATATGCGGGTGTTTCGCGGCTTCCGGCCTTCCGTAAGAAATCAGAACACGACACCGGCCGAACAGAGGATCAATGCCGACCGTCCGTAAGACCGAACGTTATCCAGGATCGCTGAATCTGAACTGAATGACGGGCAGCACGATAGTCGGCGTGGCAGCTCGATTCCCCGGGAGCGTGCCGCGAACCGCAGCTGGTTGCTAGGGGCGATGCCCCGGACTGCATTGAACGGAGCCGGGCTTGCCATGGCTGCGGAGTCCAGCCCAAAATTGCCTTTCCCGGCAGCTTAGGATAAAATAATTAAGTGCAGTAGGTTCCCCCCTGCGCTCGTGGGTGTTCCCTCATGATGAGCGATGGCAATTTCCACATAGGCGACAAAGTCGTCTATCCCAATCATGGCGTTGGAGTTATAGAACAAATCAGCAGCCGTACGATCGGTGCCAGTGTGGAAAAGTACTACCTGCTGAAGATAAAGTCCAGCAGCCTAAAGGTCATGGTTCCTTTCCACAACGTTTCCACGGTTGGGCTTCGCCGGGTGGTCCGTAATGGTGAGATCCAGAAGATTGTTGACTTCCTGACTGATGGCGAATGTGACAATAACGCCGACTGGAAATATCGCTTCAAGGAGAACTCGGAGCGGATGCGTACCGGGTCACTGTTGGAAGTCGCCGCCGTGCTCAAGGGCCTCCTGCTGCTACACCAATCGAAACCCCTTTCTTTCCGCGAAAAGAAGATGCTGGAACGCGCGCGCTATTTGCTGGTCAGTGAAATGGCCATGGCCAAGAACTGCGACGAGAATCACATTGAGGATTTGCTTTCTAAGGCTCTGGCTAAATGCAAACTGCGTTTTCCCGAAGCGGCGGAGTTTGAAGCTTAGTCGTTAGCCGATAATCATTCCCCAAGCCACGCCCCATACGGCTTCAGCGACTGAACGTGATCAAACACAATCTTCATGGCGGCGGTGATCGGAATGGCGAGCAGTAGTCCGATACCTCCCCAAAGCCATCCCCAGACCAACAATGCGATGGTGACGGTCAGGGGATTAAGTTGTAAGCGATTGCCGAGAAATTTCGGATAGAGAACGTTCAGCGCGATCAGATGTAATCCAACCACCGTCACCAGCGCTCCAAGAACGGCGGCCGACTCGACATGTCCGATCCCCACAAATGCGGGGAGCGCCATCGCCAATAAGACGCCAAGGTAGGGAATCAGGCTTAGGAATCCGCTGATGAACCCGACAAAATAGAAGAAGGGAAAGTTCAAAACCCCAAACACAATGGTACTGACCGCGCCCATAAAAATTCCGATGAGCAAATTGCCCACCATGAAGCTGCGAATCATGGCAGAAATCAGGCCCAGAGTGACATACGCCGTGTGCCGATTCTCCAGCGAAAACAGCATGACGGTGGCGGAGCGCACATGATGCTGCCAGGTCAGCATGAAATAGACGAGGAACGGCACGAACGAAGCTGCCACCAAGCCCTGCGTGACCGATCCAACTCCGCGCATCAGCGGCCCGGTCCAATCTGTGGAGGATCGGCCGCTCTGCTCCTGAGGCCTTAGCCCGCCGAAACTCTCGGCTCTTTGGCGAAAATTCATAACTGCGGTGCGAATCTTACCCGCGTATTGCGGAACATCCTGGAAAAATGTGGCAGCCTGGTTCGAGGTGTAGTAGAGAAGGGCGGCTACAATCGCCACAAGCAGAATGACGGAAATCAGCGCGGCGACACCGCGTGGCAAACGCCAGCGCATTAGAAAATCAACGACCGGCGCCAAAATGAAGGCCAGCATTACCGAGAACATCATGACCGCGAGTACCAACTCTGCCCAATAGCAGAGGCCAAGGATCGTGGCGATGCCGAGTGCAGTCAGTGCCCAGTGAAATTTCGCAGGCTTAGGTGGGGAAACCGCCATTTCCGGCGTTCGCGTGCTGTCGAGCCGGATCTCATCCGTCGCCATGCGGTTATGGTAGCGGATTTGCAGACTGATAGCTCGACATATAATCCCCATGTGCCATCCGCAGTTCACCCCCGAATTCTCGGACTCGACGTGGGATCAAAAACTATCGGCGTTGCTGTTTCTGATCCTTTGGGCATTACCGCGCAGGGGCTGGAGACCATCCGCCGGCAAAACAAGCGCATGGACTTCGAGCGGCTGGAGAAGGTCATCCAAAAATACGAAGTAGCGGAAATTGTGATTGGCTACCCGCTCCGCCTGAGCGGCGCCGAAGGCACGCAGGCGGAGAAGATGCAGAGCTTCGCTCGGACCATTCAGGAGCGTTTTCACCTCCCAGTCCACCTCTGGGATGAACGGCTGACGTCCGCACAGGCGAGCCGTGTTTTGCGCGACTCAGAAATGTCGATCAAACGCCGCAGCGAAGTTGTGGATCGGCTGGCCGCCGTGCTGATTCTGCAATCCTGGATGGACCGTCGCGCGGCGGGTTAGCTTACAAGGATTCGTCAGTAAAATTTTCAGAAATGGCTTTACGCTTTCAAATTGAGGCGAGGTCCGGCGCAGCGCGCGCGGGGCGGCTGATTACGCCTCACGGTGAGGTTCAGACTCCGGTGTTCATGCCGGTTGGCACGCTGGGGTCGGTCAAAGGAGTGCCCCAAGAAATTCTGGAGGAACTGGGTGTCGAGATTCTTCTCGGCAATACGTATCACCTCTATCTTCGTCCGGGTATCGAGCAGGTGCGGAGGCTAGGCGGGCTGCACCGGTTCATGTCATGGGATCGGGCGATTCTCACTGACTCCGGCGGATTTCAGGTCTTCAGCCTGAGCGAGCTGCGCAAATTGACCGAGGAAGGCGTGACATTCCGTTCCCATCTGGACGGCTCTACACAATTCCTCAGCCCGGAAGCCGCGACCGAAGCCCAGATCGGACTTGGCGCGGACATCATCATGGCGTTTGATGAATGTACGGAATATCCGGCGGAGCCGAGCCGCGTGCGCTCGTCGATGGAGCTGACGTTGCGCTGGGCGGAACGGAGCAAAAAATATTTTGAAGAGCACAAGCACGAAGTGCCGTGGGGCAGAGGCCACGTAGGGACAGCCGCCCCCAGCTGTCCAGGCGCGCATCGCCGGCGAGACGCCAGCACTACGGAAACCGAGCTTCGCTCGGCTGGGCGGGCGAGGAGACCCGCCCCCACGTGTTCTGACCATATTCAAACGCTATTTGGAATCGTGCAGGGCGGGATGGACTTCGGGCTGAGAAAAGAATCTGCCGAGCGAACAATCGAGATCGGATTTCCCGGATACGCAATTGGCGGGCTTAGTGTCGGTGAGCCGCGCAAACTTACACGTGAGATTGTCGAAGCCACCATTCAGCATCTCCCCGCCGAGACCCCCCGCTATCTTATGGGTGTGGGTACACCGGAAGAGATTGTCGAATACGCCAATCTTGGTATCGACATGATGGATTGTGTTTTGCCCACTCGGGCGGCGCGGCATGGTCTGCTGTTTACGTCTGAAGGAAAAATTTCTATCAAGCAGGCACGCTACGCTGGAGACAGAGGCCCACTCGATCCGAACTGCGGCTGCCGTGTTTGTGCCCGGTACTCGCGAGCTTATCTTCGGCATCTCTATGCATCTAACGAAATACTGGCTCAGGTTTTGAACACGGTTCACAACCTGAGCTTCTACCTTGACACTATGCGGGCGGTGCGTCATTCTATTGCACTTGGGGATAGACCCCAATTTCTTTCTGGTAAGTAGTCTCGACTGAAACCACAGCTTGGCAATCCCGGTTCGTGCCTGAGCTGAAGGAATTTCCGGCCTGAAAAAGCGAGAAATCCTGCGGTAAATCGTACAGGGGCCAGAAGCGCCAATCGGCGCGGGCTCGAATTACTTTCGGACAGGGCTGATGGATCATGGGCGTTCAACATTTACTGGCGCAGCAGGCCACGGGCGCAGGTTGGCTGGGTTTTGCTCCGCTGATTTTCATCTTCGCCATCTTCTACTTTCTTCTGATCATGCCGCAGCAGCGGCGGCAGAAGAAGTGGCAGAAGATGCTCAGCGAGTTGAAAACGGGCGACAAAGTTGTGACAAGCGGGGGCATTCGCGGAACTATCATCGCAATCAAGGATGATTATCTGCACCTGCGGGTTCCGCCAGACAATTTGCGGATCGAGGTGAGCCGGTCTTCGGTGGTCTCAGTGACGACCTCGGACGAGAAGGCCAAAGCAGCGTAGACCGATTTTCGATTGCCAATTGAAATTAATCTAACTTCTAGGATTTGTATTTAGCAATGAATAAGAATTTGGGCTGGAAACTGGGGCTGGTATTCGCGACTCTGCTGTTCTTCCTGTTCGGCATCTTCGGGATTCCGAAAGGATTTTCGGGCCGGTCACTACTCGCTTCTTTGCAAGATCGCATTCATCTTGGCCTCGACCTGAAAGGCGGCACCCACCTCATCCTTCAGGTGCAGGTGAATGATGCCGTTAATGGAGATTCCGATCGCGCCGTGGACCGGCTCAAAGAAGACCTGCGAACCCACAAGATTAATTACACGGAGATCACCAAACCTGATCCGGCGAATACTCCGGACCAGATTGTGCTCAAAGGCGTGCCGCCGGAGTCTAGTTCCGATCTGCGGAATATCGTGAGTGATCGCTTGCCTGAATACGACCTGAGGTCGGGCGCGGAAAATACCTGGATTTTCAGCATGAAGCCGCAGTACATGGCCGATTTGAAGAATCGCGCCGTCACGCAGGCGATCGAGACGATTCGGAACCGCATTGATCAGCTAGGAGTTAGCGAGCCGATTATTCAGGAACACGGCCTCGGTCAGTATCAGATTCTGGTGCAACTGCCTGGAGTGGATGATCCCGCTCGCGTGAAAGAAATCATGCAGTCTACTGCCATGCTGGAGATCAAGCAGGTATTAGGCGGGCCGTACACCAGCGAGCAGGAGGCAATCACACAACAGCCGAACGGAATTTTGCCGCCGGATTCGATGTTGCTGAAGTTCAATGGCATCGGCCGAACGAGCGAGAACAGCGAGGAGTGGTATCTGGTGACTCGCAGCTCGGCAGTGGCGGGCGGCGATCTTCGCGCCGGAGGGGCAAGCGTTGGCCGCGACACGAACACGAATGCCCCGGATGTCAACTTTACTTTGACGAATGAAGGTGGGCGTAAGTTCGCGGCGTTCACGGGCGCGCATGTGAATGATCGGTTGGCCGTGGTTCTCGACAATAAGGTCCGCGAAGTGGCGACCATCAACGAGCAGATTCACGATCAGGGCCGAATCAGCGGCGGCGGCATGACCGAGCAAACCGCGAAAGATCTGGCTTTGGTGCTGAATTCCGGTGCGCTGCCGGCCAGCATCAAGTATCTTGAGGAGCGCACCGTCGGACCATCGCTGGGGTCAGATTCAATTCGCGCTGGGGTTCAGGCCGCAATCATCGGCATGCTCGCGGTTTTGGTATTCATGCTGGTTTATTACCGCGGCGCGGGAATCAACGCCGATGTGGCGCTGATCCTCAATTTGATTATCCTGCTCGGTTTTCTGGGTTATAGCGGAGCGACGCTTACGTTGCCAGGAATCGCGGGCGTGATTCTGACCGTCGGCATGGGTGTGGACTCGAACGTCCTGATATTTGAACGTATCCGCGAAGAATTGCGGAATGGCAAAACCCCTCCTTCGGCGGTCGAGCAGGGCTTCAGCCATGCGTGGATCACGATCGTAGATACGCACGTGACGACTATCGTCTCTGCAGCCATCCTATTCCTTTTCGGCACCGGCCCGGTCAAGGGCTTCGCCGTTACATTGACCTTCGGCTTGTTGGCAAATCTCTTCACGGCAGTTTTTGTTTCACGCATGATTTTTGACTGGATCTTGAGCCGCAAACAGCGGGGCGAGGCGTTGAGCATTTAGGTTTGAGGAGGCAGGCGTCGTTGCCATCCTCGTCGTAGATCAACACGGGCGAGGACGCCCGTGCCTCCATCGAAACAAAGGGGTTTTGGCTAAGTGGAATTTTTTCATGAACCAAAGATAGACTTTCTCGGCAAGAAGTGGTATTTTCTCGCCTTTTCACTTGTGTTCAGCGTGGCGGGAGTGCTTTCCATGCTGTTCTGGCATGGAATCCCGTTGGGGGTAGACTTCCGAGGGGGCACGCTAGTCTATGTAAAGTTTTCGCATGCGCCCGATGACAACAGCATTCGTGCGTCGCTGCAGAAAGCTAATTTGCAGCGCGCGCGCATTCAGCGCTACGGACCGCCGGCGAACAACGAGGTATTGATCGACCTCGATGTGCGTGAGACGAGCGAGAAGGCACTTGATCAGGGCAAGGTTCAGATCATCAATGCGCTGGAGACCAACGCTCCAGCGGGCAAGCAGGACCTGAACAACTCGAGCTCTTTGACAATTGCGAATTATCTGCTGGAAAAGGATCCGTTGCGGGCGGGAACTGACGCGAACCAGCGCTACTCTGCGCAGGCCCAGGCCATCGTCAATTATCGTGACAAGGTCAAAGGCGGCGTGTTGAGCTCGATTGATGAACTGAAGAGCGCGGCCGACCCTGCTGTGGTGTCTGTACTACCAGACGGTTTTTATGTTTCCGACTTCGCAGTACGGAACGTAGAGATTGTAGGACCGCAGGTCGGATCTCAGCTTAGGAAACAGGCTTTGCTGGCGACGGTTTACTCGCTGGCAGGAATGTTGGTTTATCTGGGATTCCGCTTTGAGTGGATCTATGGTGTGGCGGCCGTTGTAACTGTGTTCCACGACACGCTGATCACAGTCGGCGCGTTTTCGCTGACCAACAAAGAAATTTCGCTTACGGTGATTGCGGCGATTCTGACGCTGATTGGATATTCAAATAATGACACCATCGTCATTTTCGACCGGATTCGCGAGAATCTGAAGTTGATGCGGCGCGAGAAGCTGTCGGATATCGTAAACCGCAGCATTAATCAGACTCTGAGCCGGACCATCTTGACAGCGGGTTTAACGTTCTTAACGGTACTTGCTTTGTATCTTTTCGGGGGCGAAGTGCTACATGGGTTTTCGTTCGCCCTGGTAATCGGCATCTTAATAGGCACCTATTCGTCGATTGCAATAGCCGCGCCCATTTTAGTGGCTTATCAGGACTGGCGCTCGACACGAGGTAGACAGCCGGTCATGGTTGCCGCTGGGGGGGCAAAGGCGAAGCCGCCACAGCCAAAAAGCGTGGCCAGCAATCGATAGCGGGTTGTGTGAGCGTTCTGCGAACTCTGCGTAAAGAGCTTTTAGCGTAGAATCCGCGGAGAGTCGTAATCGAAGTGGCGTAATTACCAAGGGTTACGGAGGTTCGAGCTCTGGGTTAGTTTTATCCGGAGTTGGGAGCAAATGGGTCAAGGGCGGTGTCTAATCGTACGTAGGGTCTGTGTAGGAGAAGCCTTATGTTTGAAGACAGCCTTATCGAATCAGGTGGCAGGCTTAGAACAAAGCGGGGAGCAACCACAGTTTTCTCGTTCGTATTGCAGGTGGCGCTGATCGGTGTTCTGGTATTGCTTCCGCTGCTGTTTACAGAAGCCTTGCCTAAGACGCAATTAATGACGTTCCTGGTGGCGCCTCCGCCGCCACCTCCGCCGCCACCCCCGGCTGCGGCTCCAGTGAAAGTGGTCAAGCAGATTCAGACCGACATCATCAACGGTCAACTCCGCACGCCCACCAAGATCCCTGAGAAAGTTCAGATGATTAAGGAAGAAGAAGCTCCGCCACAAATGTCGTCTGGTGTGGTGGGCGGCGTGCCAGGCGGGATTCCCGGTGGGCAGATGGGTGGCGTCATAGGCGGCATTATCAGCTCGACGCCGGTTGCCGTCCCTAAAGCGGCTACACCTCAACGAGTTCGCGTGTCTCAAGGTGTGACCCAAGGTTTGCTGATCAAGAAAATACAGCCTGCCTATCCACCTTTGGCCCGGCAGGCGCGCATCCAAGGGTCCGTGTTGCTGCAAGCCCAGATCAGCAAGGAAGGTACCATCGAACACCTAACGCTGATCAGCGGACATCCCATGCTGGCGCCGGCAGCTATCGAAGCCGTCAAGCAATGGCGATACAAACCGTATATCTTGAACGGCGAACCGGTCGAAGTGGATACGCAGATTACTGTGAACTTCACTCTGTCCGGAGGATAGATCTCGGCTGGAGAAAGAAATCTTGAGCTCGGAAGCGATTTCTGCAATTTGAAGAGTTCCTGAGGAGGGAAGCAACTCATGCTTGTAGCCAATTTAGCCGCACTAGCCTTAGTTCACATGCCCACGCTGGCTGCCTTGATTCTGCAAGAGCAGCCGGTGGGTTGGGACCCGATTTCGCTCTGGAAACAAATGGGCGTTTTGGCGAAGATCGTGGTCGGAATCTTGTTCATCATGTCGGGCTGGTCCATCGGTGTGATGATTGACCGCGCCATGGCATTTAGCGCAGCGCGTAAGCAGTCGCGGGCATTCGCCCCCGCGGTCGCCGGAGCGCTTCGCGACGGCAAAATTGACGAAGCCATCAAGGTTGCCGAGCGCAATAAAAAGAGCCATCTGGCCAAGGTCGTTACTGCTGGCCTGATGGAGTTCCGTGCTCACCAGGAAAGTGGTGAGATTCCGGGCGAAACCATTGAAGCCTCGAAGCGCGCCCTGGAGCGCACCGAAGCGATCGTCCATGCCGAGCTGAAACGCGGTCTGGGCGGATTGGCCACCATTGGCTCCACAGCGCCCTTCGTGGGGCTATTCGGAACCGTGGTCGGCATTCTGAACGCCTTCAAAGGCATTTCGCAGGAGAAGGCGACCGGTCTCGCGGCAGTGGCCGGCGGTATCGCGGAAGCTCTGGTGACGACCGCCGTCGGGCTGTTCGTGGCTATTCCGGCCGTGATGATGTTTAACTATCTGACGGGCCGCGTGGAAGCGTTCGATGTGGAGATGGATAATTCCTCAAGCGAACTGATCGATTACTTCCTGAAGCGGCGGGGAATGCGGCGCTCCTAATTCGAGGCGCTGGACTGACGGCTTTGAGTTGCGAACCTGAGCGCCGACCGCAAGCTCGGCGCTCAGGCTCCTCCAAATGTAGCATCAGACGGATTTCGCAAAGGGCGCGCGGGAGAATTCGGCGTCCAGGAGAGTTTGATTTATGGCTCTAGCAACCAGAAACGAGGGAGCAAAGGTCAACTCCAACATCAACGTTACACCCATGGTAGACGTGATGCTGGTACTGCTCATTATCTTCATGGTGGTCACGCCTATGTTGCAGAAGGGTGTGACGGTTGACCTTGCCAAAGTCAACAACCCGGAACAGATGCCCGATGCGGACAAGGAAGACGCCCTGCTAGTCGCGGTAATGCGCGATGGCAAGGTTTTTCTCGGCAACGACCAGATCGCGGTAGATCAGCTCACCGGCAAGATTAAGGATCGTATCGCCGCGCGCACTGACAAACGCGTGTTTGTGCGGGCTGATGCGCGCGCTAAATTTGGCTCGGTAGTCGAGGTAGTGGACAACGTGCGCGCCGCAGGCGTAGACCAGCTTGGATTGCTGACCGAGCAAAGAAAGACCGCAAACACGCCTGCGCCAGCATCGACAGCGGCTACGCCCACTGGCGGGCAATAAGGTTCGGAGGAGACTTTTATGGGAATGGCAGTCGGCCCGAGCGGGGGCCAGAGCGCTGATATCAACGTCACACCGCTCATCGATGTACTGTTGGTGCTGCTTATTATTTTCATGGTGATCACACCGTTGACTCCGAAGGGTCTAGAGGCACTGGTGCCTCAACCTCCGCCGCCTAATGCCCCGAAGAACCTGAACCCGGATCGTACGGTCGTTGTGCAGTTGATTGATCGTGGCGCGGGGCAGGCACCAGCTTTGAAGATCAACCAGGAAGACACGACCTGGGAAAACCTGCAAGGCCGTCTAACGGATATCTTCAAAGCGCGCGCCGAAAAGGTGATGTTCGTCAAGGGCGATAACAACGTCCCATTTGCCGACGTTGCGAACGTAATTGACATCGCGCACGCTGCGGGAGTAGATAAGGTCGGTCTGATCACCGCAAAGATTGAAGCTGGCGGCTAAAGCATCGCGTTAGAAGGACCCGAACAAGCGCAGGGATGGTGCCTAGCGTTGCTCCTGCGCGTCTCTACGGTTCCGCTAATCGAGATGATTCTGTGGCGAGGGAGATTTCACCACAATGAAGAAAAGCTTACGAATGCTGGAACTGATCGCGGTTGCGCTGGCCTTATTCTCGGCCATCGGATGCGGCAAGCTCAGGGCGCGCGACCAACTGAACAAGGGCGTGCAATCGTACAAGAATGGCAAGTACGAAGACGCCATCGATCACTTTCAACGGGCCGTGTCATTTGATTCCGGCTTAATCGTGGCACGTCTTTATCTGGCTACGGCTTATGCGCAACAGTACATTCCCGGCGCCGATACTCCGGACAATAACAAAATGGCCGAGCAAGCCATTGAAGAATATAAGCACGTCATTGAGAGGAACCCAGGGAAGGAACAGAAGATCAACAGCGTTAAGGGCATCGCCTATCTGTATTTGCAGATGAAGAAGTTCGAGGATGCCAAAAAGTACTACCATATGGCGGCGGACGTCGATCCAAATGACCCCGAGGTCTACTACTCGATTGGCGTCATCGATTGGACCCAAGCGTACCAGCCACGCATGGAAGAGCGTGCCAAGCTTGGTCTTAAGCCTGACGAACCACTGAAGGACAAGAAAGTTTGCGCCAGCTTGAAATCGAAGAGCTGGAACGCAATTCAGGACGGGATCGATAATCTGAACAGGGCTTTGCAACTCCGCGCCGAGTACGACGACGCAATGGCGTACATGAATCTGCTCTATCGTGAGAAAGCTGACCTGGAATGCGACGATCCGGCTGCCCGAGCTGCCGATCTTAAGACGGCGGACGAATGGGTAGATAAGACCATGGCCGCGAAGAAGGCGAAGGCGGAAAAACAGCCCGGGGCTCAGGGCATCACTATGCAGCCCAGCCAGTCGCCTAGCCAGTAAAGGCCGAATTTTTCGGCCCCCAGCCTCCCATCGGCGAGGCTTTTCTTTTAGCAGGGGACTGAGCCCTTTCCGTAGATGTACCCGGGACTTATGCAGATCAAATCTCTTCCGGATTGATCCGGGTGGAAGAAGTTACCTCGATCTGCCTTGGATCCAGCGCGATTCGACAGACCAGAATATTCGCTCCAAAATTCTGCGGCGCAGGACAGCCGAAGCCGCGAAGCGTGGCGCGGAAGTCAGCCTCCTTATCAACCATGAAGCCCGCCTGGAACACCCATACCGGGGTGCTGGGGCTCAATCCAAACGTTTGCTCCATGTTCTGCAGGTCGGCCGGAAAGGTCTCGGCTCGGAAAGTCCATATTTTGGGATGAATCGCGATGACGCGAGCTCCGCGGCACGGCGATTCCTTGAAAGCGGGAACCTGACCATAAAGCTGCACGACGCTGCTATGGCAATAGTAGTAGCTGAGCAGAAGTCCACCTTCGAGATCCGTGAAGATGATGGCGTTGGGCGGCAGCGAACGGTGCATCCAGTCCATGGCTTGCATCATGAGCTGCCTTCTTTGATTTTTGGGCCGGATGTAGGCTCCCGCGGGAACCACAACTAGGTTGCAGATGGCAAGCGCGAGTGTAATGGCGAGGGGTTTCATCCAGGTTTTGGGACTCCGCCAGCGGGCCAAAGCTACTGCGATACCAGGCAAGGCGAATACGGCGAGGTAGGAATTATGTCGAGTCCCACCGTAGGGATAGACGCCGCCCAGCGCCAATGCGCAATTGATGATGAATGGCGCAAGTAACAAAACTCCAAGCTGGCGCGAACTGGGATTGCGAAGATCCACCGCGGCTTCTTCTTTTCTCAAGACGATGACCACGCCGGCGATGAACAGCAGCAGCGCTAGAACGCTGATTGCACCCTGGCTGAAGAGGAAATGAAACACCCTGACATTTGCCCTAAGAATGAACGGCAAGATGTGATCCTCCCCACGATGAAAAATCGAGCTGCGAAGATACGAATCGGCAAGGTTCTGAGCCATGCGGCGCTTGTTCACAACGTGGGTCTTCAGCAGGAAAATCACCAGCGCGACACCCGCGACTTGGCCCAGCCCCCAAATCGCATATATCGTGCCGCGCACTCTAGTCGAACGCAGGCGCAATAGCGCATACAAGCCCAGCACGAGCGCGAAAATCAACGATGAATAATGCGTGAGCAGAGCCATGTACAGGGAAACTAGCGACAGGAGCATCGCGCCTGCCAAGTTCTCAGCGATAGCGCGATCAAGCAGGTATAGACTCGCTGCGCAGAAGAAAAGCATCAGCGAATACTGGCGGAGTTCTGCCGAGAGATAAATGAGCGCGGGCGAAAATAATGCGAGACTCAGTCCGATCACCGCCGTCGTGGTATCCGTCACTTGCTTCAGCCAAAGAAAGATGATCCAGCAAAAGGCAGTACCGGCAAGTAACGAAGGCAAACGTAGAATAAACTCTGAGGTGCCCACGCGGCTCCAGTAATGGAGCATGATGATGAATAATGGTGGATGCGCGGTGCTCAGAGTCGCTTGATAGGTGAGGGCGAACGATGGCTGGTTCGAAAGAACGTAGTGCATTGCCTCATCAGCGTTCAAGAATACTGAGGCGGCCCATATTGCTCGGACTAAGAATCCCGCTGTAAGAAGACAGCTTGCGAGCAAATAAGTCCGCGATTTGGCCGGATTCTCCGTCGCCACAGCCGCGTAAGAAAGTTGCATAGGAAACCGCTATAGTATCCCGGCCCTGGCCAGTGTGCCAGTTCACGAGTGCGGTGGAATAGAATTAAATACCCTGAACCGCCTTTCGGTTATGCATTCACAAGCGCATCCGCCGAGGTCGGGAGCGCACGGGACTAGTGTCGCTCATTTATGTTCAAGAAGATCCTGATTGCAAACCGGGGCGAAATTGCCGTGCGCGTGATTCGCGCCTGCCATGAGCTGGGCATCAAGGCGGTGGCGGTCTATTCGGAAGTGGACCGGGCGTCGTTGCACGTTTTAAAGGCGGATGAGGCGCATCATATCGGCGCGGCTGCTGCCTCAGAATCGTACCTGGACATTAGGAAGATTATTGATGTTGCCAAGCGCACCGGGGCTCAGGCGATCCATCCCGGTTACGGCTTTCTTTCCGAAAATGCAAAATTCGCCCAGACCTGCGCCGAAGCAGGAGTGAAATTCATTGGGCCGAACGCGGCGGCGATGGAACTGATGGGATCGAAGACGCGGGCGCGTCAGCAGATGGAGAAAGCTGGAGTCCCGTGTGTGCCAGGCACATCGCGAGGGCTGGAGTCGTTCGGCCAGGCGGAGCGCGTCGCGGAAGAAATCGGTTATCCATTGATGCTTAAGGCGGCCGCAGGCGGAGGCGGTAAGGGCATGCGCCTTGTGCGCTCGCGTGAAGAGCTAAAACCTGCGCTCGAATCGGCGAAAAGCGAGGCGCTGCGAGCATTCGGCGATAGCGAGGTTTACGTTGAGAAACTGATCGCAAACCCGCGGCACATTGAGGTGCAGGTCCTGGCCGATGAACATGGAAACGTTGTCCATCTCGGCGAGCGCGAGTGCTCCATCCAGCGGCGGCATCAGAAAGTTCTGGAAGAAGCGCCATCGCCGATTGTTGACGAGCAAATGCGGCGGCGTATGGGTGAAGTTGCCGTGCGCGTGGCCAAAGCAGCCGGATACACAAATGCCGGAACTGTGGAATTCCTGGTTGACGAAGCTCGAAAATTCTATTTCCTTGAGATGAACACGCGCTTGCAAGTGGAGCATCCCGTCACAGAGTTGGTCACGGGCTTGGACCTTGTGCATCTACAAATTCGGATTGCTGCCGGAGAGAAGTTGCCGTTTGCGCAGGAAGATGTGCATATACGCGGGTACGCCATTGAGTGCCGTATCTACGCCGAAGATCCGGATAACAATTATTTCCCCAGCCCGGGCAAAATCAGTCTGCTGCTGACGCCTGACGGGCCAGGAGTTCGGCACGATAGCGGCATGTATGAGGGCTGGACCGTGCCCATCGATTACGATCCGTTGCTGGCAAAACTGATCGGCTATGGAAGCGACCGGGCACAAGCGGTTTCAAGACTCAGGCGAGCTCTGGACGAATATCTTGTCGGCGGGATCAAAACAAACATTTCTTTGTTCAGGCGAATTCTGGGCGACCAGGATTTTCAAGCCGGAAAACCAGACACAGGATACTTGGATCGTTTGCTGCATACGAACCAGGTCAGCAGCGGAGATCAGCATGCCGATGCAGCGGCGATTGCGGCGGGAATTTTTGCGACGCTGGATTCAGCTTCGGCGACGGCAAACGGCGTCGCGGGGGACAGACCAGCGGTCGCTACGGCATCGACTTGGAAGCAAGCTGCTCGCATCGATGGTTTGCGGCAATGACTGTCACTTTCAGCAGATCCTAAATTCATGATCTACGACGTCAGCATCGAGAACACGAATTACCGGCTGGAACTGAATCGGACAACTACGGGCTGGACTTGCAGCCTAAATGGCCGGCCAGTTCAACTCGATGTGGCGCTGATTCGTCCCGGCGTGTTGTCTCTCTTGATTGAGAACCAAGCTTACGAGGTCAAGCGCGAAAAGGTAGGATCGGAGATTCATCTGTGGGTTGGAAATCAGCGCTATACAGCCGAATTGCGCGATCCGCGCTCCCTGCGCAACCTCAAAGATGGTGCCGGAAGGCAGCAAGGGTCCAGTAGATTGACAGCACCAATGCCGGGGAAGGTAGTCCGTTTGCTGGTGAACGAAAAAGACCAGGTCGAGGCCGGCCAGGGGGTTGTGGTTGTGGAAGCCATGAAGATGCAGAACGAGATCAAGTCCCCCAAGAAAGGCATAGTGCAGAAGCTCACAGCCGCCGAGGGCACCAGTGTGAACGCCGGAGACGTGCTAGCGATTGTGGAATGAATCGAGCCCGAGCAGGTTCTCTTTAGTGCGCTGTGCCGTTGCCGTCCATAACTTTCTGCGCGTAATAGTTCTCTACTCGCGCCTGGTCCCGAAGCACCTCGTAGTATGCCGCCTTAAGGAGTTGCTCGCGGCGCTCCTGAAGCTGCGAGCGAATTGCAATCTTGACGCGGGGATCGGCCAGCTCGCGCTGTCCCGCGGGCTCTTTGGAAAGAACTTTAACAATGCGGAAGCCGGCCAGTTGCTTGGTCATAGGATTGACGATGGTGATGATCGGGCTGTACTGGCCGGGCTTGAGCTTCGTCACCAATTCGCGCGTGAGAGGATCGGTGTTACGCAGAGCCGACTCCGGTGTGAAACCCAAATCACCGGCATTGGCTGAAGTCTCCGAATCTTCAGAGTAATTCATAGCCAACGTTCCGAAATCCTCGCCGCTGTCGAGGCGGTTGGCGAGGGTCTGAATCTTCTTGCGGGCTTCAGCTTCGTTCTGCGCCTTGTCATTCTTCAGATTGCGCACTTGCGGGCTGGGAGCAGTGGTCACGAAAATCTGCGCCAAATGGTATTGCGGTTCGATCAGGTTGAACTCCGATTTGTGAGCATTGTAGTAGTTGGCAATATCCTGATCGGAGACGTTGATCTTCGAAGAGATCTCCTTATTCAAAACTTTCTCGACGGTAAGCGAGCGGCGGAGATCGCGCTTAAAGTCATCCTCGTTAATTTTCTTTTCTTTGAGCCGCGCGTCAAATTCCTCCTTGCTATAAGGCGATTTAAGGTCGTTTAGCTTGCGGTTGACTTCATCATCAGTCGCGAGAAGCCCTAGTTTTTCTGCCCGCCGCATGAGGATTTGGTTATCGATCAACTCGCGAAGAATGCTCAAACGAAGGCTGGTGGCTTGTTCTCCAGTAGGTTGCTGTTCAGAGCCAGACGTCTGATTTTGATAATACTTTTCCAGTTCGGCGACGTAGATATTGTGGCCATCGACTGAGGCCGCAAGGTCACTGCCGACCTGCTTGGAAGTGCATGCAACTGCGGCAAGCAACCCGGCGAACAATAGAAGACTAAGATGAACTTTGGAATTTGCCTTCAATCAAACCCTCCCCACGACGCCGCGCCTCGGGATCTCCGCTTGAAATATTGGACTATTTGGTCGCCGGCTGCGGCGGACTGGAAGCTGCGGCAGCCGCGTGCGGCGGGGATACTACACCAGCCTGTTGCAATGCGCGATCCAACACCGCGCGAATGTCGCCAATCGGCATTGCTCCGTCTATTTTCTCTCCGTTTACAAACAGAGTGGGCGTAGCCTCAACACCCAGCGTGGAGCCTTCTTTAACTGAGGCTCTGACAGCCTCATCCTTTTGAGCCTTCACGCAGGACTGAAGCTTTGCTCCATCAACATTGTGCTTCTGACCTTGTACCATCGCTAGGCGATCGAGTGCGCCGAACTGACCATCACGGCTTTTCTCAGAATTAACTTCAGTCTGATTGGCATGGATGTAGTCTGCGAAATCCCAATAGGCGTCGTTGTTCTGCGACGCCAAGCAGTTTGCATCTACAGCGGCGTGGATGGCCCAGGGATGAATTTCCGCGAGTGGAAAGTCTTTATATATGAAGGTGACGCGGTCTCCATATTCCTTCAGCAATTGAGGAAACAGGGTCTGGTGCATGCGCGAGCAGTAGGGACATTCGAAATCGTCGTAGTTTACGGCTACGACCTTGGCATCTTTGTTTCCGCGCGTGGGGCGCCCGGAGAGGTCGATTTTCTTCATGAGCTCGGCGTAGGGATCCTTTGTGAGATCGATTTTGGCCATGCGCATGAGCGTTTTGCCATCTTTGGAAAGCAGGAAATCGTAAGTCTGCTTCTTATCGCTACCCTCAAACGTGATGGTCAGCGCGTCGTAATTTGGAAATTCGCTGGGCTTGAGCGGACTCAGGTTGATCTTTACTCCTGCTGGGATGCTGTAGAAAGAACGCACTTGCCGCTCAATACGCTGGGCAACTTCTGAAGGCACGGATTGGGCCGAGCAGCCCAAACAAATGAGAACCAGCAGGACTACAGATCGCCGCAAAAGAGTCACCAAAAACCGCCTGTACATGGGAATTAACACTAATTATCTCATAGTTACTAGGCGGGCCCGCTGAATGCGATCTTGAGTTTGAATTATGAATTCTGGACTCAGTCAAAATCGGCGATCTGAAATCGGAAATTATCCGGTTTTGCGAGTCAGTTGTTCCGGCGAAAGAAGTGAATTCATTGAGCCGGAGCGGAAACCCTCCAGATCAAGCGTGACAAACTTGAAGCCCAGGGCTTTGAACGTAGCGGTGAATGTGGCAGCCATTCCGGAATCTAGAGCGCGCGGCAGCTCGTCTCGGGCTATCTCGATGCGCACAATCTCTCCGTGATGGCGCACACGAAACTGGCGGAACCCGAGGGCACGAAGTGCGTCTTCACCCTGCTCGACTATGCTGAGAGCTTCCCGCGTAACTGGCCGGCCATATTCGATGCGCGAAGAAAGACATGCCGAGGCTGGCTTATCCCAGATGCGCAGGCCAGCGGCGCGAGAGAGGTCGCGAATATCCTGTTTTGTCAAACCGGCATCGCGCAGGGGGGCCGCGACTCTGTGCTGCTCAGCCGCGACCTGGCCGGGGCGGAAGTCGCCCTCGTCATCTAAGTTCACTCCGTAGGCAACAGACTCGAAGCCATGCTCGCGGCGGAAATCTTCCATCATGGTGAACAGTTCATCTTTACAGAAAAAGCAGCGCGCAGCGTCATTGCGCGAGTATTCAGGGCGGTCGAGTTCGTTGGTTGCGATAACTTTGAGCGGAATCCCGTGCTCGCCGGCAAACGCAATCGCGTCGGCAAGCTGAGTGCGAGCCAGACTGGGAGAGTCTGCGATGACGGCCAGCATGTCGTCACCGAGTACCTGATGTGCCGCCCATGCCAGGAATGCTGAATCCACACCGCCGGAGTATGCCAGCAGCGTGCGACCGAGGGTGCGAAGGCTCTTATCCAGTACAGCTCGCTTCGAAGCAAGAAGAGCGGCGTCCATTGCCATATGTTAATACGGTTCGAAGATACCCGCCCGCACAATCAGATCGTCTGCAGTTTCCATCGGCCTCGCAGGAACAGCAGGATCCCCGCTCCTGCAATAGCGGCCTCGGCAATCACAATCGAGAAAAACACGCCGTTCGATGCGAAACCGGCGCGCAGCCTGTGGAAATCAAATCGACCCACAACCACTTTGCCGGACAAGTTAGCGTAATTTTCGGGACGCGCCTTGGCGTGCCGGTAGCTGGCGGGACACTCCAAACGGCGATTAATTTCAATAACGCCCGCGCCAGTGCCGATATGCCCTTCTTCAATCAGGACATCTTTGACCTTGCCAATGCACTTGAGCCGGGACCCGATGACCCGCAGCCCATCTTCGGTGGGCTTACCTATAACGAGGCGCTCGCCATTGATCGCAATGCGGGCATCAACCGAATTGACGCGGCGATTAGCCAGTTCCAGCTCGATGCCGTCGTGTCCGCCACCGACAATCCGGCGTGGGCTACCGATCTGATTTATGGCGACCACTTCATTTTCTGGACATCGGGTCTTGCTGCGGGCCCCCGGATATCCCATCGTCGGCATCAGCTTCTTCGGGACAGCATTCAGTGAGCCCACGCTGATCAGGCTTGCCTCGGGCTTCGAGGCGGCCACCCAGGCGGCGTCTCCACCTCTCAGTCGAGTTCCGCGACCAGACCGTCGACCATTTTGAAAACGGCTCTGCTTCCTAAATGTAGTGACACAGATACTGACACAGTGATGCAGCCAACTCAGGAGCATAAGCAAAAGACGAAAGCGGAAGGCGAATGGAAGTCGCCAGCAATCAGAGATTTAATGACAAACAGGATGGTAGGCACGTGGGGACTCGAACCCCAGACCTCTACCGTGTCAAGGTAGCGCTCTAACCAACTGAGCTACGCGCCTACAACAACTTCCGAGTTTATCAGGGAACGTTTGGGAACGGAAGCTGCCAAGACCGCTCCAATGACGCCCGATTGCGCCTTCCGTCGATCTGCTGGAATAGACTGTGCGTACAGGTCCATCGTCAGACGACTACTCGCGTGACGGAGCATATCCTGTGTCACTTTGACTGAGGCTCCGCTGGCTTCCAGCAACGTCGATAGCGTCCGCCTGAAGGAGTGCCAGCCGATATGCTTGCTGATTCCAGCACGCACAGCAGCGGGTCTAATGACCTTCCGCAAGAGACTGTCCGGCCAGTATGGTTGCG
>DAIMDJ010000003.1:14073-25306 GCA_036725905.1 Terriglobales bacterium | reverse complement strand
GAAAATAAGGCTGACCCAGGCAGCAGTGCGGCTAAAGTTGTTCGCCACCCACGCATAGAAAATCCAGCAGAAGAGCGTCCCGGCAATGACAGAAGGCAAGCGGAGCACTAGTTCCGACATTCCAAACGCACGCCAGAAATGAAGCAGAAACACAAGGAGCGGCGGATGGGCAATGCCCAAACTTCGCTGATAGGTCAGCCACCACGATGGCGTGTTCGCCGCACGAAAATGCAGAGCTTCATCAGGATTGAGAAAAGTTCCGTGTGCGATCCAGAGACGAAGCAGAAACCCGGCTACGACGATAGTTGCCACCGCGAGATCATTATGAGCCTCGAACCAGGTCTCAATAATGGACGCTCGCGATTGCCGGCTCGCGGAAGGAGGTGCTTGCTCTTCAGAAATTTGTGGCTGCTGGGTCATGGAATTAGAGGCGGTTACCAATGATAGCCGCCCAGCCATTTGACCGGGAAGCGTGCGGCCAGAGAGTTGGCGAGGCGTTCGTCGGCAGTGATGAGATATGCGTTGCTCGTCACGGCTAAAGCGACATAAAGACTGTCATAAACGGTCCGCTCGAAGGCTAGGGCAATGGCCAGCGCCTGCGGCAACAACTCGCTGCTCGAAATTGATGGGATTCGCAAAGCTGTGACGCTTGAAACCGCCAAGGTGGCATTGGCCGCCGACAGCTCTCCCCGGCGCGCTGCCTTCCAGGCCGCATTTGCGATTTCGGCCCAGAATATGTCAGGTACCAGGAAGTTGACTTGGCTGCGCACGTAAGCCTGCAGTAATTGCGCAGCTTCTTCGGCAAACGGCTCCTGCCCCGATGGAAGGAACCATTTCACACCTACGCTGGCATCGACAACGATTGTCGTCAACGCTCACGATCCTCACGAATCATTTCCTCAGCGGTGGGAAATGGTCCCGAACCCGACGGAGATGCGGAACGAATCCTCTTGAGTTCCTCGAATGCCTTGCGGCGCCTTTTGAGTTCGGCCGCGGTGGGAATGTTCTGCTCCAGCAAGCTCACCACCTCTGCCGCGATGGATTTTCGATGAGAGCGAGCGCGCTGCCGAAGGGCCTCGTAAAGATCGTCCGGAACGTTTTCGACATACAGCGTTGCCATTGGATTACCCCTAGATTTCCATTGGACTATCCTAGATACATACTAGCATGACCCTAGGAAAAGGCGGCTACGATGCCTCCCGCTTAGGTCAAGTCTTTGGAATCTGCGGGAAACGCGGTCTAACGTCCAACCTGCACCTACCGCCCCCGGGTTCGATTTGGAGGTCCTACCACCTACATGTTAGGTTAACTAGTTTCACCATTCAGGCAGCCCAGCCACTGCTGTGACGAGGTCTGTTTGTCCGCGCTTCCGACTACGCCCACCATCCGCAAAACCGCGCTGAATGCGGTCCATCGCCAGATGGGGGCGAAGATGGTCGAATTCAACGGCTGGGACATGCCGGTTGAATATCCAACCTCAGGCGGCATTATTGCCGAGCACATGGCGGTGCGCACTGGCGTAGGAATTTTTGACGTCAGCCACATGGGGGATATTCGACTCAGCGGGCCGGGGGCGCTCGCGGCGGTGCAGCACATTTCAATGAATGATGCTGCGCGGCTTGCGGTGGGGCAGGCGCAGTATTCGGCGCTGCTCTATCCGCAGGGGACGTTTGTTGATGATGTAATCGTGCATCGGTTGGGCGATGACGAATATTTGCTGGTCATCAATGCCGGTACGCGCGAGAAAGATTTCAGCTGGGTGCGCGAGAACACTCGCAGCTTCGACTGCCGGGTGGAAAATCTTTCCGACGATTTCACGCAGATCGCGATCCAGGGACCAAGAGCAGTGGAGGTCTTGCAAAAGCTTACGGACGCGGATCTTTCATCAGTGAAATTCTATTGGGTGACGCGCGGCACGGTTTGCGGGCTGAAAAATATCCTGATTGCCAGAACTGGCTACACCGGAGAGGATGGATTCGAAATCTATATCCCTTCCGACGAGACGACCAGCGCGCGAGTTTGGAACAAAATTCTCAAGATGGGCAAAGAGTTGGGCGCCCTTCCCTGCGGTTTGGGCGCGCGCAATACGTTGCGTCTCGAGGCCAAGCTTCCTCTCTACGAACATGAAATTTCCGATACCATAAACGTTTGGGAAGCGGGGCTCGATCGATTCTGCAAAATGGAGAAGCCCGAGTTCATCGGGCGAGCTGCGTTGGAGAAAGCGCGAACTGAAGGCTTGAATCGTGTGCTCACCGGAATTGAGATGATTGATCGCGGCATTGCGCGGGATGGCTATAAGGTCCAGGACGAAACCGGACGCGAGATCGGTTACGTTACCAGCGGGTCGCCAGCACCATTTCTGAAGAAAAATATTGCGCTCGCGTATGTGCCGCCTGCCTTTTCAGAAATCGGCCGCGAGCTCAAGGTTGACATTCGAGGGCAGGGAGTTACCGCGCGAGTCGTGCCGACACCGTTTTACAAACGGCAGAAAAAGACTTAACCACAGGGAGCACAGAGGAACACAGAGGAACACAGAGGAAATTAGCAACCCGGAAGCAGAAGCCAGGAGCTAAACCTGCATGTCTTATCCCCCCGACTTCAAATACACGAAGCAGCACGAATGGATCAAAGCCGATGGCGACAGTGCGACCGTCGGCATCACAAATTATGCGCAGGAATCACTCGGCGATATTGTTTTTGTCGAGACGCCCAAGGTCGGCGCTGAGCTCACTGCGGGCAAAGCTTTTGGAACGGTCGAATCAGTAAAAGCAGTTTCTGATCTCTATGCGCCTGCGTCAGGCACGGTCACAGAAGTGAATGGGGAGTTAGCCACTGCTCCTGAAAAGATCAATAAAGACGCTCACATCGCGTGGATCATGAAAATCAAATTGAAGAATCCGGGCGAGCTGAATTCGCTGCTCTCGGCTGCCGATTATGAGAAGTTTGTGGCGGAAGAAGGAGGCCATTGAGCTTGTTTATAGAAGATTCCTGAACCACAAAGGGCACAAAGGCAGACGAATGAGGTTTGAAGCAGAGGATTTCCTTGGTGTGACTTCGTGCCCTTCGTGGTTTGAGTTAAAGGAGACCTGCACATTGAGCGAACAGGATCGCTGCCACTCGAAGTCAAGATCAAAACGACCTGCGGTCACATCTAATAGGGGTTCAAATGCGCTATCTGCCCAAATCTCCTGCTGATCGCGAGGCCATGCTGAAAGCGATTGGTGCGCGCTCAATTGACGATCTTTTTGCGCCAATTCCGGCGGAGTACCGTCTGAACCGCGATCTGAAAGTTCCGCGGCAGATGGCGGAATCGGAAATCGTGGAGTGGTTCCGGGAGCGTTCGCATGAAAACGGCGACGGCTATGCAACATTTCTTGGCGCAGGCGCTTACTACCACTATCGGCCGGTAATCATTGATTCCCTTATCTCGCGCGGAGAATTTCTGACAGCGTATACGCCCTACCAGGCGGAGGTTTCGCAGGGGACGCTGCAATCTATCTTCGAATTTCAAACCATGATCTGCGAGCTCACCGGCATGGAAGTTGCGAACGCTTCCATGTATGACGGCTCGACCGCGGCAACGGAAGCCGTGATGATGGCGGTGCGGCTCACTGGCCGACAGTCGGTAGTGGTGGCGCGCGCCGTGCATCCCGAGTACCGCGAAGTGCTGGCGACGTACGCTCATCATCAGGGATTACCGATCGCCTCGGTCCCATTTTCTGACTCTGGCCGCATCGATCTCGAAGAACTAGGAAGGTCTGTTACTGCAGAGACGGCGTGCGTTTTGATTCAGTCGCCGAACTTTTTTGGGACGATCGAAGATGTTCGCGGCATTGCTGAACTTGCGCACAAGAGCGGCGCTTTGCTGGTGGTCTCGATCGCCGAAGCGGTTTCGCTTGGCATCGTAGAACCTCCGCGCCAGGCGGACATAATTGCGATGGAAGCGCAATCCTTCGGAGTTCCGCTTGGGTTCGGAGGACCGTACTGTGGTGTAATCGCCACCCGCGAGCAGTTTGTCCGCCAGATGCCAGGTCGGCTGGTTGGCCAAACCACAGATCGTACTGGCAAGCGCGGATTCGTTCTCACGCTCGCCACGCGGGAGCAACACATCCGGCGGGAAAAAGCGACGTCCAACATTTGTACGAATCAAGCGCTGATCGCGCTGATGGCAAATATCTTTATGACGGTCTACGGCAAGGTTGGGCTAACGGAGCTGGCGCGGCAGAACTTGGCCAAAACTGACTATGCTGTTCAGCAGTTTGGGAAGCACGCGAAGATATTGTTCTCCGCTGCGCCACGATTCAATGAATTTGTCGTGCAGACGAGTGAAGATCCGTATGCGATCAACGGTCGCATCCTTGGGCATAAGATCGTCGGCGGACTTCCGCTGAAGAAGTTTTATCCCGAACTTGGGAACGTGTCGCTATGGTGCTGCACCGAGATGACCAGCCGTACGACTATTGATACGGTTGTGGGCCTTGCCGCGCAAAGTGAACGCTCAGTTAAATCAGCGAGTGAAGAGGCTGATGTGGAAGAAGTGACGCGATAGGAACGGGCTGCGACCAAATAGAACCACAGAGGGCACCCTTCGACTTCGCTCAGGGCAGGCTCCGGAACACAGAGGAACGAGAGAATTGAAACACTTCACCCGCAAAGCTACGCGTCATACCAGCCAGAATGAAGGGTTGATCTTCGAGAAATCTTCTGCGGGGAAGGCCGCGTGGAGGCTGCCGCTGCTCGACGTGCCGGAGGTGGATGCGTCTAAGCTGTTGGGCGATGCGGAGAGAAAAGACCTTGGAAACATGCCCGAAGTGAGCGAGATCGAAATCATCCGGCACTTTACGCGGCTTTCGACGTGGAACTATGCCATTGACCTGGGCATGTATCCGCTTGGCTCCTGCACGATGAAATACAACCCGCGAGTGAATGAGGTGGTTGCGCGATTGGAAGGTCTGGCTAACGCACATCCATACCAGCCGGAGCGTGCTTCGCAAGGCGCTCTGCGCATCATGAAGACGCTCAGCGATTGCCTGACGGAAATCACGGGCATGGATGCCATCACTCTGCAGCCAGCCGCCGGCGCACACGGCGAGCTTACGGGACTCTTGATGGTGCGAGCCTATCAGCAGTCGAAGGGTAATCCGCGCAAGAAAATTCTTATCCCTGACTCGGCCCACGGGACGAATCCCGCGACCGCTGCGACGGTTGGTTATGCAGTTGAAAATCTGAAGTCCAACGTGCAGGGGATGGTTGACGTCGCTGCACTTGGCGCGCAGATGAACGAAGATGTGGCGGCGCTAATGCTTACCAATCCCAATACGCTTGGCGTTTTCGAGCAGGAGATCCATAAAATTGCCGATATTCTACACGCCAAAGGCGGCCTGCTTTACATGGATGGCGCGAACATGAATGCGCTGGTCGGCAAAGTGCGTCCGGGGGATTTCGGGGTGGATTTAATGCACCTGAATCTGCACAAGACTTTTTCCACGCCTCACGGCGGAGGCGGTCCAGGGTCAGGCCCGGTAGCAGTGAAGCAATTTCTTGAACCGTTTTTGCCCACCCCCGTCGTCGTCGCGAAATCAGATGGGACGCTGGCTTTCGACTATAGCCGTCCCCAATCGGTTGGGCGCGTGCGGGCGTTCCACGGAAACTTCGGAATGTTTGTGCGAGCGCTGGCGTACATTCTTGCGAACGGCCCAGATGGTTTGCGGGAGACGACGGAAGACGCGGTGTTAAACGCAAATTACATTCGCCACGGAATCGAAGGCGCGTACGATTTACCTTACTTGACGCCGACCATGCACGAGGTCGTTTTCAGCGATCGGATTCAAGCCAAAAAAGGCGTGAAGACGATGGACATCGCCAAGCGGCTGATCGACTATGGCTTTCATCCCTACACGACTGCGTTCCCGCTGATTGTCCCCGGCGCTCTGATGATTGAGCCGACGGAGAGCGAGTCCAGGGAAGAACTTGATTTGTTCATTGAGGCAATGAAGTCGATTGCGGCGGAGGTGGAGGAAGATGCAGAGACCGTGCTTTCGGCACCGCACTCCACCCGGGTCTCGCGGCTGGACGAAACTGCGGCGGCGCGGAAGCCGGTGTTGCGGTGGAAACCGAGCCTGTGATCTGGGACGGGCGTTGACGCCCGTCCTCCATCATTAAAGCGCTACTTCTTTTCTTCAAAAGCTACGCTGGCGCGGGTGTTTTCCCAGTCCAGGTGCATCGTGCAACTGTTGCCCGCCTGGTCGAAAGCGATGGTGAAATTCTCCACCGGCGTGGGTGTTTTGGAAACCTGCATATCGGTACGCAGGAGTTCGTCGCCTTCATACTTGTAAGGAATGCCCCATTCGCCGGTTTTCTTGTTGATGATTAGGGTCCATTTGCCCTGGTTGGGAATAGTGAAGATGGTGTAGCTGCCGGCGGGAACGTCTTTGCCATTCACAGAAAGGTTGGCGTCCGTCACGAAGGTCGTGGCGTCATTGGCACCGGTGCGCCAGACTTCGCCGTAGGGTACGAGTCCACCGTAAATCTTGCGGCCTTTTGCGCGTGGGCTGGAGTAATCGACACGAATGGTCTTGCCATCTGCGAATTGGCACTGTGCCTGTGCCGCAGGGCTGGGCCGGCTGGCCTTCTCTTCCTGCGCAAGTGCAGCAACTGCAATCAAAACGAACATCGAAAGACATAAAGCAACGATTCGCTTCTGCATAGGTTCTCCTGTCAAGATTTGAAATTACTTAGACGTAGGGATTTCGTCAGGGATATCACGGATTTGTCGAAGCCTTGCTTTTCTCAAGCATGCACCGGCCGGAGGCTCGGCTTTGCGCTTAACAATTGCCGCAACACATATTGCAAGATTCCGCCGTTCGCATAATACTGAGCCTCCTGCGGTGTATCGATACGGACCAGGGCCCTGAATTGTTTGCTTCTGCCATTCGCTGCAGCTTTCACGGTGAGCTCCCGGCCGGACACGAACTTATCCATCAGAGCGCGAATTCCCGCGATCTCGAAAACTTCTTCGCCGGCCAGGCCGAGGGATTCTGCATTTTCCCCAGCACGGAATTGCAGCGGCAGAATGCCCATACCGACAAGATTTGAACGATGAATGCGCTCATAGCTTTCGGCGATTACAGCTTGGACGCCAAGAAGGCGAGGGCCTTTCGCAGCCCAGTCGCGGGAAGAGCCGGCGCCGTATTCCTTGCCCGCAATAACGATCAGCGCCACAGCTTCGGCAAGATATTTTTCCGACGCTTCGAAGATGGTCACCTCGGCGCCGTCGGGCAGATGCCGGGTAAATCCTCCTTCTAAATTCGGGACCATTTTGTTGCGCAGGCGGACATTGGCGAAGGTGCCGCGCACCATGACCTCGTGATTTCCACGGCGAGAACCGTAGGAGTTGAAGTCGGCAGGCTTCACGCCGTGTTCCTGCAGATACTTTCCTGCAGGACTGTCTTTCTTTATCGATCCAGCAGGCGAAATGTGGTCGGTAGTAACGCTGTCGCCCAGAACGGCCAGCACGCGAGCGCCGTGAATGTCCTCCACTGGCACGGGTTTCAGCGTCATGTCGTCGAAATACGGGGCGCGGCGGATGTAGGTGGAATCATCTTCCCAAGCGTAGGTCTCGCCTTTGGGAACGGGCAGGCCGCGCCAGCGATGGTCGCCATGATAAACCTCGCTGTAGCTGCGGCGGAACATATCGGAGGAGATCGATTTGCTGATCACTTCGTTTACTTCGCGTTGCGAGGGCCAAATATCGGCGAGGTAGACCGGCTTGCCATCTTTACCCTGGCCAAGGGGATCTTTGCGCACATCTATGTCGATGCGCCCAGCAAGCGCGAAAGCGACCACTAGCGGCGGAGACATCAGATAATTCGCGCGGACATCGGGATTAATGCGGCCTTCGAAATTGCGGTTTCCGGAGAGCACGGATGCCACGACGAGTTCGTTTTCGTCGATGGACTGTGAAATTTCGGCGGGCAGCGGCCCGGAGTTCCCGATACAGGTAGTGCAGCCGTAGCCGACAATGTGGAATTTTAATTTTTCCAGATAGGGCGTAAGACCAGCGCGTTCTAAATAGTCGCGCACCACCATGGAACCGGGGGCAAGCGACGTTTTCACCCAGGCTGGGACCTGCAATCCGCGATCAACGGCTTTTTTTGCCAGCAACCCGGCGGCGATCATTACAGATGGATTGGAGGTATTCGTGCAACTGGTGATAGCAGCAATGACCACCTTACCGTGACTCAGAGCGGACGGCACGTCCTGTGGAACGTGCTCTTCGTGGCGCAAGTCACCCACGCCGATTGCACTGGGATTGCCGCCTTCCTGCTCCCAGCGGCCCAAGTTGCTGTTCGCGAGATTGGCCGGAGTCGCAGCTGGCGTGGATGCCTTCGCGCCAGATTTGGGCTTCATCAAAGACGGCAAGGCTTGTTCGAAAGACTCCCGAGCTTTGGAAAGCGGCACGCGATCCTGCGGGCGCTTGGGGCCTGCAAGGCTTGGCTCGACAGTCGCCAGGTCGAGCGCGAGCAGCTCCGAATATTCTGCTTCAGGCGTCTTTTCGTCGTGAAACAGGCCTTGCTCGCGGCTGTAAGCTTCCACCAGCGCGATCTGCTCTTCGGGACGGCCAGTCAGACGCAGATAGTTCAGCGATTCTTTATCTATAGGAAAGATTCCGCAGGTTGCGCCGTACTCCGGTGACATGTTGCCGATGGTAGCGCGATCGGCAAGCGGCAAATCCTGAAGTCCGGGTCCGAAGTATTCGACAAATTTGCCCACCACGCCGTGCTTGCGAAGCATTTCCGTAATGGTCAGCACTAGATCGGTTGCAGTCGCGCCTTCGCGCAGCTTGCCGGTGAGCTTTACGCCGACCACTTGCGGAATCACCATCGAGACCGGTTGTCCGAGCATTGCGGCTTCGGCTTCAATGCCGCCCACGCCCCAGCCCAAGACGCCCAGGCCGTTGATCATAGTGGTGTGCGAGTCGGTACCGACAAGAGTGTCTGGATAAGCGGTGCGATGGCCATTCGTTTCGTGAACAAAAACTACGCGGGCTAGATACTCGAGGTTAACCTGGTGGACGATTCCGGTATCGGGCGGAACAATTGCTAAATTGCGAAAAGCAGTCTGGCCCCAGCGGAGGAATGCGTAACGTTCTTTGTTACGTAGAAATTCAAGTTCGGAATTGAGCTGGAAGGCTTGTGGGGTGCCGAATTCATCTACCTGAACCGAATGATCGATGACGAGTTCAGCCGGCTGGAGGGGATTGATCAAAGTTGGATCACCTGACAGACGCTTCATGGCATCGCGCATGGCGGCGAGATCGACGATTGCGGGCACGCCGGTGAAATCCTGCAAAAGCACGCGGCTCGGGGTGAAGGCAATTTCCTTGTCGGGCTTCGATTTCTTATTCCATGCGGCCAGCGCGCGAATATCTTCCTTTTTCACATTCTGGCCATCTTCGGTGCGCAGCAGGTTCTCCAGGAGAATGCGAAGCGAGTAAGGCAGATGCTTCGTCGAAATGCCCTGCTTGTCGAGCGCATCCAGCCGGTAGATTTCATATTCTTTGGTGCCAACTTTAAGAATGGCGCGGGCATTGAAGCTATTCATTGATGAGTGCCTTCCTGAACGTCTTCCACAACAGCGGAGAGAACCATCAAGGAATAGTTTAGTCGTTTCAAGTCGGATTTGCGTAGAGCGGGTGTGGAGGAGCGAGCGCACGAAGGTCTACTTGGGGAAGGAAAATTCCTCTCGCGTGGGCGGACGGGGGCGTCCGCCCCTACGTGTAACGTGACGCTACATGCGTATGGCCTGAATTAACAACCAAGCGTTTAGGGTGGCGATTAGAGCCGCCGTGCTCCAGGACAAGGCTCGCAGCCAGGGTGCGTTCACAAATTCGCCCATCTTGCGGCGATCACTGGTGAACATCACCAATGGAAAGACAGCGAAGCTTAACTGCATGCTGAGAATGACTTGGCTGAAGATCAGCAGGTCCGCGGTGCCCTTTTCTCCCCACAATGCCGTAACCACGATGGCGGGAGCGATGGCAATGCTGCGCGTAATCAGACGCCGCAGCCAGGGGCGCAGGCGGATGTTGAGGAAGCCTTCCATTACCACCTGTCCGGCCAAAGTGCCTGTGAGAGTGGAGTTTTGACCGGAGGCGAGAAGCGCGAGGGCAAACACCGTGCTCGCGCCGGTGACACCGAGGAGCGGAGAGAGCAGCTTGTGGGCATCCTGGATTTCAGCAATTTGGTTGAAGCCATGGCGGTAGAACGTGGCGGCGGAAACGATGAGAATGGCGGCGTTGACCAGCAGAGCGAAAGTTAGCGCAACAGTGGAGTCGATTACTGAGTAGTGAATGGCTTCGCGCTTGCCCTCATGAGTTCGATCGAAGTCGCGCGTTTGCACGATCGCGGAGTGCAGATAGAGATTGTGCGGCATCACGGTGGCGCCGAGGATTCCGATGGCGATGTAGAGCATGCCGCGATCACGGAAAATTTGAGAAGAGGGGACAAAGAACCCTTGCACGATGCCGAGCATGCTCGGCCGAGAAAAAAGAATTTCAAGCCCGAAGCAAACGCCGATGGTTCCTATGAGAACGATTACCAGTGCTTCCAAAAAACGAAAGCCCCTCTGCTGGAGGAAGAGGATTATCAGAACATCCAACGCGGTGAGGCAAACGCCCCACAGGAGCGGGATTTGAAACAGCAGATTGAGCGCGATGGCCGAACCAATCACCTCGGCGAGATCGCAGGCGGCAATAGCAATCTCGGCAAATCCCCAGAACGCGAATGAGACTTTGCGGCTGAAATGGTCACGGCAGGCTTGGGCGAGATCGCGGCCTGTCACGACTCCCAATTTGATGGCCAGGCTCTGCAGCAGAACAGCCATCAAATTGGACAGCATGACGACGGAAAGCAAAGTGTAGTTATAGCGGGAGCCACCGGCCAGATCGGTTGCCCAATTGCCAGGATCCATGTAACCGACGGCGACCAAAAAACCCGGGCCAGCGAAGGCAAACAGCTTGCGAAGCCGGCCGGCGGTCCTCGGAACGTGCAGGCTGCGGTAAACTTCCGGAAGGCTCGGGGCGAGCGCTTGATTGCGCCATGTTTCGGCTTGCGGATTGAGTACGTCAGTGCCCATGCAGTCAGACCTGCCCCAGAAGTTAGCGTAAGTATACAACAGGGAGTAAACCATGGTTAATTACTTTTGGCCAGCAGTAAGGAGAAGTTTTTCCACA
>DAIMDJ010000003.1:0-13973 GCA_036725905.1 Terriglobales bacterium | reverse complement strand
TGCACTTTGTACCATTCCATGCCGAACATTTCCGAGAGCATGCGTTCGATCAAGTGATGGCGCAAGGTGAGCTTGCGCGCGATTTTGCGGCCCGCAGAGGTAAGACTCACCTCGCCGCCTTGCACTCGCACCAAGCCGTCTTTCTTAAGACGTCGGAGCGCCATGGTTACTGCTGGCGGGGAAACCGAAAGCCAGTGGGCCAGAGTAGCAGAGATGACTGAGGCGCCTTCACTCTCGGCCTCGAGGATGGCCTTAAGATAGTCCTCCTTGGAGACGGTAATCATTGCAAATCATTATATGGCGGGTTAAGCACGGTTAACGAATTTCTGTAGTGTTCCCATTTAACCACGAAGGGCACGAAGGCACACGAAGGAGGCTTTTAGGATTCGACCCTTTGTGTAACTTCGTGTCCTTCGTGGTTTATGAAATTAGGAGTCAACTCGGACTTCTGTAGGCAGCCGGGCGTCCAGTTGGAGTCGAGGATCGCGAATCGGAAGATGTAGTGCCTGTTTGACATAGTTTCCCTCTGCCCCTAACCTGTCTGTCTCTGGCTATGAAAGTCCTGGTGATCGGAAGCGGCGGCCGCGAGCACGCGCTGGTTTGGAAGTTGCGGCAGTCGCCGCGCGTGAGCAAGGTTTATTGCGCTCCGGGAAACGGCGGCATTTCCGATGAGGCCGAGTGCCTTCCGGTTGATGTCAAGAGCATCGATTCGCTGGTCGCGTTGGCCACCCAGATTCATCCTGACCTTACCGTGGTCGGACCGGAACTGCCTCTGACCTTGGGCGGAGTCGATGAGTTCACCCGGCGGGGCTGGAAGATTTTCGGTCCGACGAAAGCCGCAGCGAGGCTGGAATCCAGTAAAAGCTTCGCCAAAGAGTTCCTCAATCGCTACCATATCCCCACCGCCCACTACGCGATTTGCACTTCCTTAGATGAAGTCCGAGCGACGTTGCCGCGCTTCCACCCACCCGTGGTGGTAAAGGCGGATGGGCTGGCGGCGGGCAAAGGAGTGGTACTGGCAAAGAGCAAAGAAGAAGCGATCTCGGTATCGTCCGAGATGCTGAGCGGAAAGATGGTGGGCGAAGCCGGGGCGCGCGTAGTGTTGGAAGAATGCCTGCAAGGCGACGAGCTTTCATTTTTGGTGCTGAGCGATGGTGAACGCGTGGCGCCGCTAGTGGCCGCGCAGGATTACAAACGCATCGGCGACGGCGACACGGGGCCGAATACCGGCGGGATGGGCGCATATTCAACGCCCACGATGCTGGACGATCAGATGACGCACTGGCTGGTGCAGCACATCGCTCTGCCGGTCGTGGCGGGCATGAAAGCCGAAGGCGCGGAATATAAGGGAATTCTTTATTGCGGACTCATGATGACGGCGCGGGGCCCAATGGTGCTGGAGTTCAATTGCCGCTTTGGTGATCCGGAGACGCAGCCGATTCTGATGCGGCTGGAAAGCGATTTGTGCGAAGCGCTTGAAGCATCGATTGAAGGGCGCGTGAGCGATGGCGATTTTCGATGGTCACCGGATGCCGCCGTCTGCGTGGTGATGTCGTCCGGCGGTTATCCCGGAACATTCGAGGTGGGCAAGAGGATTACAGGCCTCGACGAAGCGGAGAAGGTCGAAGGAGTTAAGATTTTTCATGCGGGTACGACCAAGCACGATGACGCTTACTTCACCGCTGGCGGGCGGGTCTTGGGCGTGGCTGCTCGGGCGGCGGATTTAACGATGGCGGTTCAGCGGGCGTATCAGGCAGTTGGAAAGATCAGCTTCGAGGGCGCGCACTATCGGAGGGACATTGCAGCGCGCGCGGCGAGGAAATGACGAGTTGGGATCTCGAAAATTCTTTGTTGGCGCACTCCGCGAAAAATCAGTAACCACGAAGGGCACGAAGGTACACGAAGGAAGTCACTAGAAATTTTGGCAGTATGGAGACTGGGCAGAGGATAGATGAGCAAGCCACTGGTTTCGATTGTGATGGGCAGTGATTCCGATCTCGAGATCATGCGCGAGGCTGGGAAAGCGCTTGACGATTTTGGAATTGACTATGAGATCGACGTGACTTCGGCGCATCGGTCGCCTGACCGGACGGCCGATTACGCCCGTAATGCGGCTGGTCGCGGCATTCGTGTGATCATCGCCGGAGCTGGAGGCGCGGCGCATTTGGCGGGAGTGATTGCGGCGCACACGACATTGCCGGTGATTGGGGTACCGATACCGTCGACGCCATTGAACGGATTGGATTCATTGCTCGCAACTGTGCAGATGCCTGCAGGAATCCCGGTGGCGACGGTTGCGATTGGAAAACCGGGGGCAACGAATGCGGGGATTCTGGCAGCGCAGATGATTGCGCTGGCGGATTCATCTGTCGCGAAGAGGCTAGAGGCTCACAAGCAGAAGCTGGAGGCGGGAGTCGAGGAAAAATCGAAGAAGCTGAGAAGTGCGCTGAAGTAGGCAAGCGCAAAAGGCAAAGCCGGCAGGATGCCGGCGCTACAGCTTCAAATCTTTTAGGTATTTCCGCAGTTCTTCGCCCAGGTCGGGTCGTTTGAGCGCAAACTCAATAGTGGCTTTTAGGAAGCCAAGTTTGTCGCCGGTATCGTGGCGCCTGCCTTCGTAGACATAGGCGTACATCTTTTGCTTCTTGAGGAGCGCGCAAAGGCCATCGGTAAGCTGTAGCTCGCCGCCGACGCCAAACTGGGTTGTGGAGAGGGTTTCGAATACCTCTGGCGTCAGGATGTAGCGTCCAATTACCGCCAGGTTTGAAGGGGCGTTTTCCGGCTTCGGTTTCTCTACGAGGTCCAGTACTTCGTAGAGGCGACCGTTGAAACGTCCGTCTGCGGGTTTGACTTTGAGCACACCGTAAGCGGAAATTGCATTTCCTTCGATCATCTGGGTGGCCAGCACCGAACATTGTGTTTCCTCGAAGACCTGCATCATCTGCTTGAGGACCGGGACGGGGGCATCGATGACGTCATCAGCCAGCAGTACAGCAAACGGCTCGTTGCCAACCAATTCGCGGGCGGTGAGCACCGCGTGGCCAAGGCCCAGAGCTTCTTTCTGGCGCACGTAGGCAACGTGGATCATGTCGGAAATCTGGCGGACGATCTGGAGCAGATCGGTTTTCCCTTTCTCCTCCAGCATCTTTTCCAGCTCATAGCTGACATCGAAGTGATCTTCGATCGCCTGCTTGCCGCGGCCGGTGATAATGATGATTTGATCGCAGCCTGCCGAAAGCGCCTCCTCGACGCCGTACTGAATGATGGGCTTGTCCACCAGCGGCAGCATCTCTTTGGGTTGTGCTTTGGTGGCGGGAAGGAAGCGAGTGCCTAATCCTGCCGCGGGGAAGACGGCTTTGCGAACTTTCATCATGAAGTGGTCGTTGGTCGTTAGCCTTTAGTCGTTAGCGACAGCGAAGCGACTGGAAATTGTAATTGCTACGCTTGACATTGGCCATCGCAGCAGGTGGAACCTGCCGAGCTTCGCTCGGCCCGACAGCCGAGGGCGGCTGTCCCTACATGGTCCAAGGCTATTCCTGCGTGGTCGAGGGCGGCCGTGCCTACGTGGCTGGTGCTGGGACCTCCTGAGCCGATAGTTCCTCAAGCAAGCTCCGCAGTTGACCCAAGATTTCCGGGGCACCGCTCACCTTCAGCGAAAACTTGAGGTTCCCGTCCGGGGTGAACTGCGCGCCACGCTGCGAGGAAACAAATTTCGCCAGCCTGCCAGGATCAATTCCCGCGTTCTGCCGGAATTTGATGTTTACCAGATCGCGCTTGCGATCGATTCCGCTGGCGCCCACGCGGACTGCCAGTAGCTTGAGCGCAGCGTAATCCAGCAGATTGCGGACAGCGGGCGGCGGCTCGCCGTAGCGGTCCTGAAGCTCGGCACGAACGTCGTTCAATTGCGATTCTGTTTCTACACCCGCCACCCGCTTATACATCCGCAGGCGCTGATTCTCCTCCGGAATGTAATCCACTGGGATGCGGATATTCAGTCCGAGGTTGAGTTGAGTCTCAGCTTCTTCTGGCGCGGTTTCGCCCTTCATCTCGCGGACGGCGCGGTCAAGCATTTGGGTGTAGAGCTCAAATCCGATGGCTTCGATGTGGCCGCTTTGCTCTCCGCCCAGGAGATTGCCAGCGCCGCGTAGCTCGAGATCGAGCGCGGCGATCTTGAAGCCCGCTCCCAGATCGGAAAACTCTTTCAGCGCAGCCAGGCGGCGGCGGGCGATGGGCGTCAGCTCAACTTCAGCAGGAACCAGGAGATACGCATAAGCCCGGCGGTTCGAGCGGCCCACACGTCCGCGCAACTGATAGAGCTCGGACAAACCGAGTCGGTCTGCCCGATTGATCAGAATCGTGTTGCACAGTGGGATATCGAGACCGTTCTCAATAATCGTGGTCGCCACCAAAATGTCGGCTTCATGATGCATAAATTTCAACATCACTTTTTCCAGTTCGCCTTCGGACATCTGGCCGTGCCCGACGGTGATGCGGGCGGCGCGCGGCACCAATTCCTGAAGCTTGGCGGCAATTTCCCAGATAGTGTCAACACGATTGTGAACGAAATAGACCTGGCCGCCTCGGTCGAGTTCTTGTTCTAGGGCAGATTGAATCAGCTTGTCATCCCAGCTTGCGACGACGGTTTGGATCGCCATGCGGTCTTTGGGTGGGGTTTCAATCACGCTCATGTCACGCAAGCCGACGAGCGACATGTGAAGCGTGCGCGGGATGGGCGTGGCTGACATGGTGAGCACATCCACCTGCTTACGCATCTGCTTGACTCGTTCTTTGTGGCGAACGCCGAAGCGCTGTTCTTCGTCCACCACCAGCAGGCCGAGATCGGCGAATTTCACGTCTTTGGAAAGCAGGCGGTGCGTGCCGATCAGGATGTCGATCTTGCCCGCCTCAACTTTTTGCAGAATTTCTTTCTGCTGTTTGGCCGAGCGGAAACGGCTGATCATTTCGATCAAAACTGGGAATGCGGCGAAGCGCTGTTTGAAAGTCTCATAATGCTGAAAGACCAAAACCGTGGTGGGCGCGAGCACCGCCACCTGCTTGTTGTCACTGATGGCTTTGAATGCCGCGCGCATGGCGACTTCTGTCTTGCCGTAGCCGACATCCCCGCAAAGCAGGCGGTCCATCGGCTGCTGTGTTTCCATGTCGCGCTTGACGTCGACAATCGCGAGTTCCTGGTCTTCGGTCTCGCTGTATTCGAATGCGTCTTCAAACTCGCGAATCCATTCGTTATCGGCTGAGAAGGCGTGGCCTTCTGCGGTTTTGCGCTCGGCGTAGAGCTTCAGGAGTTCATCCGCCATGTCTTTCATGGCCTTGCGCACTCGGGCCTTCGTCTTGGCCCAGGCAGCGGTGCCGAGGTGACTCAATGGCGGCTTGGCACCTTCTGACGATCGATACTTCTGGACCAGGTCAAGACGCGTGAGCGGGACATACAGCCGCGCTCCTTCGGCATACTCAAGCAGCATGAACTCGGCGTTACCGTCGCCCTGATTGATCTCTTTCAGCCCCTGATACTGCCCAATTCCGTGTTCCACGTGCACGACGTAATCGCCAACCTGAAGATCGCGGAAATCGGAGAGAAACGCAGACGTTTTCGATTTCTGTCTTTGCGGGCGTGAAACAACGGATTCGGACTCATCAAACAGATCACGTGCGCCGAAGATGGTGAGATTGGCGTCGGGCAATGCTACGCCGTCTGGAACGTAGGCTTTCGCTAACGTGGTGGTGAGCACTTCTCCGGCGAAGTATGCAGTCTCGTCGGCATAGCTCTCGCCGCTGCGGGTGCGGCTTCCCAAGCGGAAGGAAACGGCATATTCGGTGAAAATGTCAGCCAGGCGCTCGATCTCACCTGTATTCGGAACAGCGATCAGCACGCGCTTGCCTTCAGCAGTTTGCTTTTGAACTTGCTCCAGCATCGCGGGAACCGAGCCGTGGAAGCGCGGCGTGGGCTGCGAGTGGAACGTCACCGCCTCAGCTTGTCCGGTGCGCTCGATCCCAAGGTGTTCAACGTCTGCTCCTCGCAAAGTGCCGAGCTTGGCCCACCACTCTTCGGGCGAGAGATACAGATCGGCAGGCCGTACCAGATTGCCGACTCCACTGCGTTCATGAGCTTCCTCTATACGCGACCAGGTGTGTTCGAACTCGGGTTTCAGGTTCTCAGGTTCGTCGGTGATGACGAGAGCGCGAGGGAGCAGATCGAATATGGTGCGATCGGCGCCGGCAACGGGAGCATAGAACTCCCAGCCAGGGAACACGGTCACTCCGCCAGAGCGGACTGCCTGCTCGACAATCTCTTCGGCGCCGGTAATTCGTTTTCCGGAAAGTCGGGCATGAATTGCGCCGAGAAGGTCGTCGCTAACGGGAGTTTCGGTCAGCGGCAGGAGGATCGCTTCATCCACGGGATTCGAGGACCGCTGGGTTGCCGGTTCGAACTTGCGGATGGACTCAACCTCGTCGCCGAAAAACTCAACGCGCACAGGACGGTCCGCTTCGGGCGAGTAGACATCGAGAATGCCGCCGCGCAGCGCGTATTCGCCGGGCATTTCGACCACATCGGTGGATGTATATCCGACGGTATTGAGGTGGCGCAGCAACGGATCAGTATCGAACGTGTCACCTCGCCTCACGATGCGAGCCAGGTCCGCATAGTACTCAGCGGAGCGCAGGCGCAGGGCCGTCGCCGTGATCGGAGAGACAATGATCGAAACCGCGCCGGTGGCGATCTTCCATAGAGCAACGGCGCGCTCTTCCTGGAGCTCGGGATGTGGCGAGAGGTTCTGAAAGGGAAGAACGTCACGCGTGGGAAGAGCAACGATGGTCTCCGGATCGGCGGCACCGGTAAGCTCGCAGAAAGCCTGCAGCAGCGGGACGAAGTCTTCCATGCTGCGATTATCGGAACCCACCAGAATCAGCGGCCGGTCTGCCGCTCTTTGCAGCAAAACCAGCAGCAGGGCTTTGGCCGTCGGCGTTAATCCAGAAACACTAATCCGCCCCGTGCCCTCTTTCAGATGGGAGGCTACACGCGCGAAAGCGGGCAATTTTTCCACGTCCGTGAAGAGATCCCGGACGAACGGAAGAACCATCGCTTTTCTATTCTAACAGCCGGAAAGCGCTCTGGAATGCGATGAAGGCGAGAAATGGAAAAGGCCGGCTCATCACCGGCCTCCACCGCTAGGTACGGCAGAAAAAAATTAACGCTGCGGGTTTTCGTTCTTTTCGTACTTCTGCTCCCGTTTCATGAAAATCTGCGGGTGCTCCTTGACTTGCTCTCTCACTCCCGCATGGGTGCTCAGGAATTGCCTCAGCTCCGGATGACTATTCAGATAATTTTGGTCATCCAACAAGCCTGGGTTTTTCTGAAGGTCTTTGGCTATTTGCGGATGTGAATCGAGAAAGGCGTCGAAATTCCGCAGTTCGCCGTTGGTGATATCCTCGCCGGAATTCTCGAAACGCTTCTCGCGCTGCATGAAGCCCTGAGGATTCTCGCGGATCTCCTCGCGCACGCCTTGGTGATTCTCCAGATATCTCGCGAGGTTGGGATGTTTATTGACGAAATTCTGGTCGTTGACCAGCGACGGGTTCCTAGCTAATTCGCGCCCCACGTCGGGGTTCGAGTCCAGAAACGCGTCGAAGCTGTCCAGTTCGCGATGGGTAATGTCATTATCGGGTCGGGTCGCTTGCTGGCTCTGCGCTTCATTGCGCCGTCTGTGCTCGTCGCGATCTTTATCCCGATCGCGATCTTTGTCCTTATCCTTGTCCTTGTTGCGATCCTTATCCGGTTTCTCAGCCGAGGGCCGATTCATGTCGTCATTGTCAGGTTGCTGAGCCAGAGCGCGGGGCGAAAGGCACGGCACCGCCAAGAACAATGACAGCATGAGGAAAGTACTCAGGAAACTACGCCGCAGCAGTGTGCGGGGTGAAATCTCTAAGGTCATTTTGGTTCCTCCGGTATACAGTTCCCTCCCCGCTTGTGACCATTGAAAAGGATGCAATTGGCGTACCGTCACACAAGACGCGAAGTGGTTGTGAGGCAAGGGCTAAGGTCGGGCATCATTATGAACGAGCACGCGCTACCGTGTAGTTTTGCCTATCAGGATCGCTGAAGAGATCTGGTCAGGCAGGTAGGACCTCCGCTGCCGTTGATGCACAGCTCAGATCCAGGGAATGTGGATACATGGAATCCTGTATCCCGAAGCTTTTGGTTAGTTTTCCTGTTCTCCTCTAGCGCAAGCAGTCGCCGCTCTCCCAGAGAGAGTACGTTACAGGCAAGCGTCTCACGCTCAGAGTAGTCGATTTCCACAAAGTGATAGCCGCGGGACTTCAGCAGTTCCACAGTTTCGACCGCGAGCCAGGGCAAGTCTACAAGAGCTGTGCGCTCATCCAGGAGACTGATAAGAGACATCAAGTGCAAGCAGGCAGAAGGCCCGGGACCGTAGGGCAGCGGTGCGGAGAGAACCTGCACGCCTCTGGGTGCAAGCAGATCGCGCATTTGTGCGATGCCTACCGCATTCGTGCGGTAGCCGTGGCCGATGAGCAATGTTTTTTCATCGAGCCAAATCATGTCGCCGGCTTCGGTCGTGCCAGGAGGCACGATTTTGATGAATGGAATGGCATTACCCAGCAGTGAGCAGAAAGACCTCTGGTGTTTGCCTTCGGGCATGCGGTTTGCTTTTCCAGGGCGCATCACGATCAGCCCGAAATCGGTTGGGAACAATGCGTCATGCGCGTAGACGGCGTCGAGCGAGAGATCCAAAGCGGGAGGCGATTCCACCACTTCGGCGCCCGCAGCTTCAAGTTGTCGGCACATTTCTTCATGCTGCGCTTGGGCGGTGTTGAAATCCGGGGGATGGTGAAACCCAAGCTCACGCCAACGAGCCGCTCGCTCCGGCTGATTCCAGCCGGCAGTCCGTGGCGAGCAGACCAGCACACACTCCAGCTTCCCAACCATGGAATGGCCGTTGAAAAGGCGCAAAATCGTATCTGGAGCTTCGTTTGTCACAATCCTGAGTAGAGTAATAGCATTAAAACTGCAAGTGCAAGCGGAAGCGGAACTGGCACTTCGCCGCGATCGCGCCGTCGCGGCAATTGGTGGTCACGGCCTACACCTCGGTTCCCTTGCCTGCCCAGCCCGGCATGCTTATACTCCTGTACTTGTCCGCCTCCTCCGGAATTAAAATCGGCCCCGGCCGCATCTTATAGATTAGTGCGCTAATCGGAGATCATCATGGTTACAAAGACCGTGTCCCTCGAACAAGAAATCAATCCCTGGGAGGCGCAAGCCGCCCGCTTCGACCTGGCGGCTAACAAGCTGAACCTGGACGAGGGATTATGGAAGGTGTTGCGCTACCCCAATCGCGAAATCATTCTGCACATCCCCGTTGCAATGGACAATGGCAGCCTGGAGGTTTTCACCGGTTTCCGCGTGCAGCACTCGATTGCGCGCGGGCCGTCGAAAGGCGGCATCCGGTACGCACCCGACGTCACCCTTGATGAGATCCGCGCTCTAGCTAGCTGGATGACGTGGAAGTGCGCGGTGGTGAACATTCCGTTCGGCGGGGCGAAGGGTGGTGTGATCTGCGATCCGCATAAGATGTCCATGGGCGAGCTTGAGCGCATGACTCGCCGCTACACCGCCGAGCTGGTTGAGTTCATTGGTCCGGAAAAAGATGTCCCGGCTCCCGACGTGAATACTAACGAGCAGACCATGGCTTGGATTATGGATACGTACTCCATGCACATGCGCCAGACGGTGACTGCGGTTGTAACCGGCAAGCCGCTGAACATCGGCGGATCCCGCGGGCGGCGCGAAGCTACTGGACGCGGCATCATGGTCGTAGTGGATGAGGCGATCAAGAAGCTAGGGCTGAGCCGCGAGTCAAGCCGTGTGATCATTCAGGGTTTCGGCAACGTGGGATCGAATGCGGCGCGCTTAATGGCGGAGGCCGGCTACAAGGTTATTGGCATCGTCGAAGTTGATGGCAGTTTGTATAACAAGAATGGCATCGACGTGGACGCATTGTGGGAATTCCGCCAGCGCAATGGCACCGTCCTGGGCTTCCCAGAGGCCGAACCGGCCAATCCTGCTGATCTGCTGGTCACTGATTGCGAGATTCTTATTCCTGCGGCAACCGAAAACCAGATCACCAGCCGGAACGCCGACCGTGTGAAGTGCAAGATTCTTGCGGAAGGCGCGAACGGCCCGACTACGGCTGCTGCAGATGAAATTCTTGCTGACAAACGGGTGTTCGTGATCCCGGATATTTTGTGCAACGCTGGTGGCGTAACCACCTCGTACTTTGAATGGGTGCAGGACCGCCAGGGATACTTCTGGAAGGAATCGGTTGTAAACGAGCAGCTTGAGCACATTATGAAGACTGCCTTCGATGATGTCGCTTGCTACGCCGAAACTCATAGCGTGAACAACCGCATCGCGGCTTACATGCTGGCCATTGATCGTGTGGCATACACGATCCGCCAGCGCGGAATTTACGCTTAACTGTCAGTCCTTGGCGCAGGGCAGAGTGACTTCGGTTCCGCTATCGCTGCTTCCAATTACTTGGAACTTGCCACGCGACTAGAGAAAGAAAATGAAGTTCAGTCTCGCCTTACTTCTGGTCTTCTGCCTCTCGCCATTTCTGATAGGTCTGCAAACTGGTTCGCCAAAGGCTCAGGCGAATTCTTCGTCCGCGAGTCCCACGAAAACTGCTGTTCCTGATGCGGACATCGCCGCTGCGAAAGCAGCCGGTAAGGTCTGGGTTAACCTGGAAACTGGCGTGTATCACAAAAGTGGTCGCTGGTATGGGCGCACGAAAAACGGCAGGTTCATGACTGAAGCCGAGGCAAAGAAGGCCGGGTATCGGGAATCCAAGAGGCAGTAGTAAGGAGGAGCCATGCGGAAAAACCTGCTCACCCAAATTCTGCTTTCGTTTTTAGCACTCGCGCTTCTGGCGAGCACAAGCCCAGCCCAAAGCACCGAGTCCACGAAGGGAACTCAGCCCGCTGCAACTCCGAAGACAACAAAGCCCAAAACTAGCGCGAAAAAAGCCGCTTTGGTTGACATAAATTCAGCCAGCAAAGAGGAACTGGACGCGCTACCGGGGATCGGCGACGCGATTGCACAGAAGATCATCGATGGGCGTCCGTATCGCAGCAAGAGGGAGCTTCTCACCAGGAAAATCGTTTCTAAATCCGAGTACGAAAAGATTAAGGACCAAATCGTCGCCAGACAAAAAAAGAAGTAGCCCAACATCAGTTGGCTTATTGTTAGTCGTTGGCCAGCGACTAAAGACTGACGGCTAGCGATGGGGTTTCATTGCTTTCGTCATTCCCCGTGGAGGATAATTCCAGCAGGGCTGCCTCGCAGAGGTGAGGCAGCGGCATGTCCGCAGTGAATCTGCCCAATTCCATTACGCTCACCCGCATTTTCAGCATTCCGCTGCTGATCTGGATTCTTTCTACCAGCAGATTTCACGGCACAGGCGGCGAAAAAGAGCTGCTGGCTTCAGCGCTGTTCATTGCAGCTTCGATCACGGATGGTATCGACGGCTACCTTGCGCGGAAACGTGGCCAGATCACCACCATCGGCATGCTGCTCGATCCGCTGGCCGACAAACTGCTTATTGCCGCCGCCTTTGTGACGCTGGTTCAGTTCAATCCCAGTCTGGTGCCGGCATGGGTAGCGGTCGTCATTATTGCCCGCGAATTCCTGGTGAGCGGGCTGCGTTCGATCGCTGCCTCAGAAGGCTTCACTATCGAAGCCAGTGACCTGGGCAAGTTCAAGATGCTGGTGCAGATCGTTTCCGTAGTGGCTGTGATTCTTGATCACCGCTGGAAGCAATGGCCTGTAGGGCCGTATATTTTCCCCGTTCACTGGATTGCTTTTCTCGCGATCTGGTTCATGGTGTTTCTGTCTCTGGTATCGGCCGTAGATTACTTCGCCGCGTTCTGGTCAAAAATTGACCGCCGCGTGGTGAAGCGCCGCCGCCGCGCCTTCGTCCTCAGCCGGCGGAGGAAACGCGATGTCCCCGCAATCTGAAAACGCCCACCTCAGTTGCAGCTCCGAGCCGCGCGAATTCTCCCTCGAAGAGCGCAAAGTCCTGCTGAACCTGGCGCACGAGGCGATTGACTCTGCGCTGGAAGCCCGTGCAATTTCCCTGATTCCCCCATCGCCGCACCTCGCCGAGCCGCGCGGCGTTTTCACAACGCTTTACCATCGCGGTGGGCTGCGTGGCTGCGTGGGCTACATTTTTCCCACAGCAGCGGTTTATCGAACCGTGGCGGAAACCGCCCGGGCAGCAGCGTTTGAAGATTCACGCTTCTGGCCGGTCACTCCCGACGAAGCTCCGGAACTCGAAGTTTCCCTCAGTATCCTTTCCCAGCTCAAGCCCATTCGCGCCGAGGAAGTCGAAATTGGCAAGCACGGCCTACTGATCAGCATGGCAGGTCATCGCGGCCTGCTGCTGCCCCAGGTCCCAGCCGAGCACGGATGGGATCGCATCACTTTCCTCGAACAAACCTGCAAGAAAGCGGGCCTGCCGCTGAACGGGTGGCAAACAGGTGCGAAGCTCGAAGCGTTCACAGCGGAAGTTTTTGGCGACCGCGACCAGCCTTGCTTGTAAGATTGCGGAGACGCGGACCTCCTCGGGCGGCATGAACTTTATGTTCTCTGACCTCCTCCCAGTGATTCCAACGCTTTGACAATCTGTCCCGACCAGTCAGCCACTTCATCTTCGCGCAAGGTGCGTTCGCCAGATTGAAAAGTAGCACGCAACAAAATCGAATATTTCCCCACCGGCACCTTACCGCCTCGGAAAATCTCCACAGGAACAAAGCTGCGCAATTCCCGCAGCCCGAGTGCGCCGACGGCCTGCTGAATTTTCTCGAAAACGACGGAATCAGGAAACAAGAACGAAAAATCCCGCTCCACCGCCGGATATCGTGGCAAAGCTTCATACCGCGCCGCGCGCAATGGATGTTTGTACAAGCGATCGAGATAGATTTCGCCGAGGTAAACGTCCTGCCGCAGCTTGCGTTTCGCTGCTACCTCAGGATGAACCTGCCCGAGCTGCGCTACGCAAATGCCATCCATTATGGCGCGCGCCGAGCGCCCGGGATGGTAATACTCCGGCGTTTGCGAGTCATAACAAATGGCATCGTGGTGGAAGGCGCGGAGCAACGTTTCGATATCGCCCTTCAGATCAAAAAATGAGATTGGCCGCGAGGCCTGGTTCCAAGTTGGCGGTATCGCACTTCCAGTTGCACCGAGGGAAATACTCTTCAATTCGGCTGCACCGCGATCCACAGCCTGGAATACCTGACCGGCTTCAAACAGCCGCACGTTATCGATTCCCCGGTTCAAGTTATAGGCAAGCATGTTAAGCATGCCGGGAACCATCGAGGTTCGCATGATGGAAGCTTCTTCGCTGATGGGATTGGCCAGCTCGACGACCGGTGAGTCAGAGAACGCCTCCGCATCCTCGTGCGAGATGAAAGTGAGCGACACCGCTTCGTTGTAGCCCAACCCGAGCAGGAATGACCGCAGCTTTGCATCCTTTTCTGCGTCCGGCCGCTCGATGACCGCACCCGCGAACGCAGGCAGGGTATTGGCGAATTTATCGTAACCGTAGAGTCGCGCAATCTCCTCGATTAAATCAATCTCGCGTTCCACGTCCAAGCGCCAGCTCGGAATGCGCACGGTAAAATCGGCGTCGCCACCACGCTCCGGCATCACATCGAAGCCCAGCTTGCTCAGAATGCGATATATTTCGCGTGCCTCAAGCGAGGCGCCGAGAATGCGGTGTACTTCGGAGATGTGCAGCGCCACCGGCGCCAGATCCACGCGCTTGGCGACTACGTCGATCACGCCGCCCTGCAACTCACCTCCGCCAGATTCCAGAATCAACTCGGCAACACGGTCGCATGAAAGAGCTGTGGATTCAAAATCGGCGCCGCGCTCGAAGCGG
>DAIMDJ010000002.1:26420-32520 GCA_036725905.1 Terriglobales bacterium | reverse complement strand
CCGTGATTGAATTGTGAACAACAGCTTTTTGGCTGTGATCAATCCGGCTGCGGGTGGCGGGCGCTGTGGCAAGCTGGTTGGACCGGCCCTGGAGCGCCTGCGAGCAGGCAGGATCGAAGTTGAGCCGGTCGGGACATCAGCCCCGGGGCATGCGACCGAACTGGTTCGTGCCGCCTACGCACGGGGTTGCCGAAAATTCATTGCTGTCGGTGGCGATGGCACATCCTACGAGATCGTAAACGGATTATTTCCCGAAGCGCACAGTGCCGAGTGCCCCACGCTGGCGTTCTTGCCATTGGGAACTGGCAATTCATTCTTGCGCGAGTTCAGCGATCAAGGCGTGGAATTTGCCATCGAAGCAATCCTGGCCCGGCGCTCGCGGCCTTGTGACGTATTGCGGCTCACACACAAGAACGGCGTCCTGCACTACATTAATTTGTTAAGCATGGGATTTTCGGCAGACGTGGCCACCATGCGCGCACGGCGATTCAGCGGATGGGGGGAGCTCGGTTATCAATTCGCTATTTTTCTGTCCCTCGTGCGTTTTCGCCGACGCCCGTTTCCTCTTCGCGTCGATGGAGAAGAAAACATGGATCGCCGCCCCTGCTTGTTTCTGACGTTCAGCAACAGCAAATTCACCGGTGGCACTATGATGATCGCTCCGAAGGCCGAGATCGATGACGGTCTCATCGAATACGTGCGCTGGGGACCGATTGGCCGCCTCGGGCTGATTCGCAATCTGCCGACGCTCTACGACGGAACGCACGTCAATCATCCTTTAGCCGAGCGTCGAGCCGCAAAGCGGATCGATTTCCAGCTTGACGCGCCGGTTGATGTGATGGTGGACGGCGAGGTGCTCACACTGCATTGCGAGGGTCTAGACGTGCTGCCCTCCGCGCTCAACGTCGTGGTATAAGAAATATTTCCATGCCTGAGCAAAAAGGCTCCCAACTGCGCCAGGAGCCGAAAGCATCGGTTTGGCGCAGAATTATCACCATTTTGCTGGTTGTGGCGGCGTTCGCTTTGGCGGCGTACTTAGGATTCCGCAAGCGCGCCAGCCGGCTGGATACGTTCGCACAGTGCCTATCGGCCAAGCAAGCCAAAATGTATGGCGCGTATTGGTGCCCGCATTGTGCAGATCAGAAGGAAATCTTCGGTCGTTCCTTTCGATACATTTCGTACGTCGAATGCGGAGTGCCAGGCTCGCGTGATGAAGCAAAATTCTGCATCGATGCCGGCGTGAAGCACTTCCCAACATGGCAATTTGGCGATGGAGAGCGCCGGGAGGGAACGCAGCCGCTCCAGGCTCTGGGCGAGAAAACGGGATGCCGGTTGCCATGAGCGTCTGCTCGCGGCGGCTTCTGCTGGCAATTTCTCTTCTTGCGATTGCCGGCATAGCAGTTTCCTCGGTTTCTCTCTATCACCACTACGGTAGCTCGAGAACCTCTTACTGTGACATCGGAGAAAATTTCAACTGCGATATTGTGAACCGTAACACGTACTCAGCCGTGCTTGGGATTCCGGTAGCATTGATCGGAATTATTGGCTACTTCGGGTTGCTGGCACTCTCGACGGTCTATCGCAGCAAGGCGGAAACGCCAATTCTCTTGCTGATCGCGTCAGTCGCGGGGCTGGGATTCGCGATCTATCTCACCTACATCGAAGGATTTGTTCTGGCGGCCTGGTGCGTCCTTTGTTTGTCCTCGCTGGCGTTGATATTTTTCATCTGCGTACTCTCATCGCTGTTGGTGGCGAGGAACCGGGCGCGTAATCCCTAAACATTCTCTCCTGCTATTGCGTGTTCTTTAGATATTTATCAAACCAATCCACGCTGCGGCGAATGGCATCAATGCGGTTCTCACGTTTTGCAAATCCGTGTCCCTCGTTAGGGTAGTAATGAGCATCCACAACTTTGCCGTCCTTCTTGAGCGAATCCACCACCTGTTCGGCTTCTTCCTTGGGAACGCGCGGATCGTTTTCTCCCTGCAAGACCAAAAGAGGCGCTTTGACTTTGTGGATGTAAGTGATGGGTGAATCCTGCTCATAAATTTTTCGATCCTTCTCCGGATCTCCAAGCAGGCTTTTTTCGTATTCCTGAAGCTGAGCATCCTCGTGCTGCAGCATGGTGAACCAGTTGATGATGCCGTACTGCTCAACCCCCGCCGCCCAAACATCAGGTGTTTTGCCGACTGCCATCAAAGTCATGTAACCGCCGTAAGAGCCCCCGGTAATGCCAATTTTCTTAGGATCAGCGTAGCCGGTTGCTTCCATGAACTTGGCCGCATAGACTTCATCCTGCAAATCACCCCCGCCCAAATCTTTATAGTTTGCCTTCTGGAACTCGGTGCCATAGCCGGTCGATCCACGGACGTTGGGAGCAATACAGATGTAGCCGCGCGAAACGAACGCAGCGACTTGCGGGCTCCAGTAATCCACATGCTGGCCGGTTGGCCCGCCGTGCGGCAATGCCAGGGCAGGATTGCTGCTGTCTCTTTTCAGATTAAACGGGATCCACATTAGCGCGCTGATCGTCTTACCGTCGAAGCTCTTGTAATGCACGATCTGCGCGGCTGGGAGAGGCGTAGTTTCGAGACTGGCGATGGCAGAAAACGTGAGCTGGGCCGCGCTGCGCTTCGCGATGTCGTAAACCCAAATGTCGGCCGGATTCACTGAGCTCTCATGCGACATGAGCAGCCGGTTTCCATCCGGCGAAAATGCGGTTGGCGCGCTAACGAACGAGTTCAGCCCGGGCGGCAGTTCAATCTTCTCCGCTCTCATGCTGGCCCGGTCAGCCAGATAAGAATCAATTCGCCCGTCTTCGTTCAACGTGTAAGTGAACGATTTGCCATCGCGCGAGAAATCTGCCGAGCTCGCCTCCCATTTTGTGTCAGTAACCCATGTCAGTTTTTTGCTGGCCACGTCGAGCAACGCAACATTCTGAAAACCATTTTTCTGAGTGGAAGTGATCAGGAGCGTCTTGCTGTCCGGCGAAGCCGAAGACGCGGCATAGAGAATTTTTCCCTGGTGGGGTGTCAAATTCTCCAGCTTGCCGGTTGCGACATCGATAGAGTACACGTCCGACTCCGGCACACCACTGGTCTCGCTGCGATTGGCAAACAGAGTCTTGCCATTGGCACTCCACGCCACGGCGCTCCAGGAGTAAATTCTTGTCGTTTCGTTCGTCAGCTTGCGAGCTTTTCTCGTCGCCCAATCCAGTAGAGCAATGTCATAGACTGTGGACTCTTTTGGCTTGTAATTCACGGCCAGCGTCGTACCGTTCGGTGACCAAAGGGGACTCTCTTCGCGAATCTCAGGGGTATTCGTGAGATTCACGATTTCGCCGCCCTCAGCGGGGACGGCATAGAGATCCCACAGTTCGTTGCCGCCCTTGTCCTGCTGGTAGACGATCCACTTACCATCCGGCGACCATGCCGGGTTGAATTGGCGATCGTCAGATTGCGTGAGTTGAATCGGCCAGCTTCCAGCCGCATTGACCTTCCAAAGGTTTAACCGGCCTGACATATCGGTAGTGAAGACCACATGTTTGCCATCCGGCGACCACGCGCCTCCTGCAACGTTCCGCGTGTAATACAAATCGTCGATCGGAACCGGGTGGGCCGCCGGATTCGACGTCGACGCGATGGACTTCGGGTCAGTGATCTGGCGATCATCAGGAGAAGACGCGCCGCAGACGTTGATAAGCAGAACTATAGTCGCGAAAATTCGCAACGCCCGCATGGTAAGCCCCCGTGGTTCTGGATCCAGGAATTTGAGTGAACAGAAAAGAAAGCAAATCACGCTGCGCCTGCCGGAGCGACGACGCTGCGCAAAAAAAAGAAGATCTCTAAAGCAGGTTCTGAGAGGCTTGCGCGCCCGTTAACGCCCGCATCCTCACTGCACCTGGTTCAAGCCAGTGTAGATGAACAAGCCGGCAATCACCAGAAACACAAGGCCCGATGTAGCGCCCAAGACTTTCACCAGCGGGTTGATCTTGTTCACCTTGGCCATGAGCTCTCTCTGCTCCGCGGCCATTTGGGAGGCAGACTCATCCAGGAAAAGCTGATCGTCTTCCTGCATGGTGAGGGTGCCACGGTAAATCAGGAGAATGATGAGGATACCGGTCAGGACGCCCCAGCCAATCAGCAGCCACGTGAGATAGGGAGGCATAGGCCACCTCGGTACTGATGTCGGGCCGCTCCCGAGGAATCGGGCCGCAGAGGCGCGACCCCCAGACGGCTTCGGGTAATGGCCCCACGCAGATTATAGCCCCGCCAGGCAAGTCGGGGCGGAGTTTGTTGGATGCGACCGGGACTAGGGCATGCTCATCTAAGAATGAGCACTGCAGGGGGTCTCTTTAAACACTGCTCCCTGAATAAGGTTTTGTTATAATTAGTTGGTACTTGAAGGAGATAGAAATGGCCACGACAACAACTCCCGAAGTAAAGCCTCAAGAGAAGAAGACAGCGCCGGTCTCGCTTACGCCAAACGCTATAGCCAAAGTAAAGCAGATCATGGCGCAACAGAATCCGGCTCCTGCTGGCCTGCGGGTGGGTGTCGTGGGAGGCGGTTGCTCGGGTTTTTCATACTCCATGCAGTTTGAGAATGCCTCCGGATTGATGGATAAGGTTTTCGACATGGACGGCCTGAAGGTATACGTGGACGCCACCTCAGTCATGTACCTGAACGGCTGCGTCGTCGATTACGTCGAAACTCTGGAGGGCGCAGGGTTCAAATTCGAAAATCCAAACGTCAAGAGCACTTGCGGATGCGGATCATCTTTCAGCGTCTAAAGACTCCATTTTCTCGATTTCATAAGGCCTCATCGCAACGATGAGGCCTTTTCTGCTATGCTCCCACCTTTCTAACTAAGAACTGACAACCGAAAACTGAGAACTGGTTATTTCCTGGCCCATTCTTCAATTTTCATCATCTGGGGAGGAAGCTCCATGAAGCCGCGTACACCGCAGTACGCAATTTCAGTCGCATGCATTCTGGCCTTGGCATGGTTGCCTTGCGTTGCCGCTGATCGCCAGATCGCCATCACCATAGACGATCTGCCTGCCGGGGCGGCAAATTGGATGTCCGCAGCCGAAATCAACCAGATGACAGCGAAGCTGCTCACGCCGCTCCGAGAACAAAAAATCCCAGCCGTCGGTTTTGTGAATGAAAAGAAGCTGTACAAGACTGGAGAGGTAGATGAACGAATAAAAGCTCTCAACGTGTGGCTCGACTCGGGCTTTGAGCTGGGGAACCACACCTTTAGTCACGCCTCACTCAACCGGGTGGGATTGAAGGCCTGGGAAGAAGACGTTATCCAGGGAGAAACTGTAACTCGAATGCTTCTCACGCAGCACAATCTGAAGCTGAGATATTTTCGGCATCCGTATCTCGATACCGGACGCGATCTGCAAACCCGGCGCGAAGCGGAAGCATTTCTGGTGGATCGCGGCTACCGCATTGCCCCAGTGACCTTGGACGCTTGGGATTGGATGTACGCCGGCGTGTACGACGATGCTCGCAGGCGCGGAGACAGCGCATTGCAGCAGCAGTTGGTAAGTTCCTATCTCTCATACACTAACGACGTCCTCGCGTATTCCGAGAAACAATCCAAAGATCTCATAGGCTACGAACTGAAGCAGATTCTGCTCTTGCACGCCAATTGGCTCGAAGCCGACCACATTGGCGAATTGCTGGAGGTGATTCGCAAACGTGGATACCGATTCATCACCCTCGAAGAAGCCTTAAGCGATCAGGCTTACGGCTTGCCCGATGATTACATCGGAGAAGAAGGAACCGGGTGGCTCGATCACTGGGCCATTACACGTGGCCAGCCGCCGCAGAATGCGCCAGTATTCCCGCAATGGGTGATTGACCGGTCGAAGGCATTGCCTCCTCATCCGCAGCCATAAGCAGCTATCCAGAATGCCAAATTGTTTGCGGAGTGTTACTGCTCGGGCGGCTGTTGCGGTTGCGGCTGCTGCGGCTGCACAGGCTGAGGCGCCGGATTCTGAGGCGAAGTTCCTAGCTGTATTCCCGGCCCGGAGGTAGTTGGCTGACCCGGTTGGCCCGTCTGTCCAACCTGAGGCGCTACCCCTTGCAA
>DAIMDJ010000002.1:17155-26320 GCA_036725905.1 Terriglobales bacterium | reverse complement strand
TGTTGCCCTCCCCGCCCTGCAGGTTCTGCACAGCAGCGTTTTGATTCTGGTCCGAGGTGCTTGCGGTTCCTTGGGAGGCATTTGTGATACCCCTGGCAGGGGAGGATTGCGCTTGCGCCCCAAGTACCTGAGCGGCTCCACCCAATGTCGGCACCCCTGGAACAGCATTCACTCCATTCACCGGAGTCGCACCGGCAATCCCGCCTCCGAACGCAAGCTGCACTTCTCCCAGGTGAAGAACCTTGAAGTCTTGTCCGGTTACCGGATCTTTATAGCGCTTCCGGAGAAAGCGCATGTTGTTCGTGTTTTCCAGCTCTTCGACCCGCATTGGGTAGCGCCCGAACTTCTTTACGTAGCGGCGGACCGCGCGGGAATACTGCACACCGCGATGAATCAGCTCTTCTTCCCGATCCCGTTGGATCTGGAATGTGATGCTAGGCGCAACCGCGGCGGCTGCAATGGCGAGCACGGTTATGAACAACATCAGCATGAGCAGAATGTATCCCTGCTCATTGCTGCGCTTCATCCGGGATGGAATTCTCGAATGCATGTGGGAAGAGGGACTTTCTATCCCTGGGTGAGTGGAATACTTTGCCGATTATTATTCAGCACATCTTCCACTTCAACTGCCATCGGCGAGATGCGCAGAACTTTGTAACGGCGGTCGACAATGTCGCCTTCGGCCGCAATAAACACGTCATCCCCTTGCGACAAGAAGACTCTCTTCGGCTCACCGGGCTTATTGGCGAAACCAAAAAACTTCAGCGTAATCGGTGGCGGAGGTGGAGGTCCCTGCGGAACAGGCGGAGGGGTATTTTGAGCATGGTCAGTTGTGCCATTTTTTTCCGGCTTAGGGATTTCCACCACGTCACGGAAGATGTTCCGCCCTGTCCCTTCGTATTTGGTATCTTCGCTAGCCCTCAACCAGTCATAGCGTAGCGTCGGATCGAGGGAACGACTGGCAGAATTCGTCTTTCCGGAGGTTTCAACAACTCGCCGAGCCGGCTGTCGTGACGCTGTCGCCGGAGATGTTGTTGGTGGCGCCGCCGCGGGCGTAGACCCCGGGAAAAAGCGAACCACCACCAGCACCGCAGCCAGCGCAGTCAGGATAAGTGCCGCGATTGTCTCGGTCCGGTTTTCCGCTCCCATCTGCATTCAGGCGCTCGCCCTCAGATAAGTTTGCAGCTTCAGCTGCAGTCTCACCACTCCGGCTTGTTCTCCACCCAACTCGATGCTATTGATGATAAAGAATAGGGGGGCACGTTCCAGCGAATTGATAAAGCGTACAAGCTGCAAGTAATCCCCGGAAAAATCCGCCTCGATCTCCACCGGACGTAGTCCGACCGGCTCCGGATCTTTAGCCCTATATTTGACCTCGCCAATCTTAACTCCACTCTGCTTCGACAAGTTGGCCAGCGCTTCGGAGATCGCTGAGTCCTGCCCCGGCAGCCTCGTCTTATAAAAATTGTCGATCTGCTGGCGCGCGGTGGTTATTTTGTCGCCGATATTGCGCAGCGGCTCGACCTCGCGCGTTTTTTGCTGCTGCTCTTTCCACAGCCGGTTGAGTTCTTCCTTCCGCGAACGTTGCGAGCCCACAATAGGGGAAAAGAACACCGCCGCCAGGGCCACGTTCAAGACAACCAGAGTCGCGGTGGCGATTTGCAGCTTCCGCCGGGTTTCCTGAACTTCCGCCATTACGGTGTACTCCGCTTGGTCTCGGCCTTGGTGCCTGGTTCCGGAACATACAAGGCAGTAATGTCAAACTGGACGGCATCCCCGGCGGCTTGCGATTGTTGATTCCGCCATTGCTCGATTAACGTTTGTTGGAAACGTTGAGAGCTCTCCATGCGGCGCACCAGTTCCAGAGCGCGGTCACTGGAATCTCCAGCCACCACCAGCTTGATCTCGAGTTCATTGTCCGGCGCCATCGCCGGCCGAATCGAAACCACGTGCAGCCGGGGAGGCATTACTCGCTCCAGATCCTCGAATACTCTCGTCCACGAGAACGACTTGCGTTGAAACAACTCATTTACGAACTGTGAGCGGTCGCGAATACTTCGGTTCTCCGGCAGGTTCAACAGCCGTTCTGCGTTAGTCCGCTCCCTGTCGCGCTCGGCAATCTGTTGTTCGCGCTGCTTTATTAGATTATGGTCGCTGCGGGCGCTGACAAATCCTGACACCGTGGTATAGACCAGCAGCAGCGTCAGGAGGCCAAGCGCTGACAGGCCCAAACCCCATTGTCTCCAGAACCGGCGCGCATCCTGGTAGGGATGAGTGGCGAGATTGATATCAATATGCATCGCTATGAGACCAAGGCGCCTACTACGCCCGCCATTCTCCATTTTGGAATTGTGTCCGCGCCGGCGCCCAACTGCGAAGCACCCACCAACTCCCGAACCTCGGCTCCGGTTTGCGCCGTGAGGGCGGGAGCAGCGCCGCCCGCTTCAGGCAGCCCGGCGACGAAAATCTGCTCGATGTTCAAATGATACGTGTCCTGGAAGAATACAACGGAAGGATAGACTTCCTCCGCCAATTGCTCGCCTGTAATGTTTGTTCCGCGCGTGTTTTCCAGGGTGCGGAACAGCAAAAGCTGCTGCTGGTCAAGAATGGCAATGCTTGTCGTGCGCGCATCTACTTTGATGACCAATGTGGGACGGCCAGCATCGGCTGCGCCCAGCGCCGCCAGCATGGAAGGCATCACTACCCCCGGGTTATAGCCCGCCTCACGAAATACTGCCTCGTAATCCTCGACCACGCTGCTGAGCGCGACCGCTGCAATCACCCGCACGCCGGTACGCGACGGTTGTGCGTGATACGAGACCTTCGCTTTGTCCGTATCAAAGGGCAGCGACTTCTTTAGCCGAAAGCGCACCACGCTCTCTGCTTCGTCGCGATTGTCTGGCAGAGTATCGAAATCGAGCAGCACTACCCGCACAGCCGCGTCGGGCAGCACGGCAACCACGTCGCGGGATCGCCCGCCCACACTCTCAAGCGCTTCGCGGACGGCTTGATAAACGGCTTCTTTCTGCCGCAAGTTCGCTTCCAGCAGATCTGGGACCACGCTGCCAGAGGCCAGTTCCTCGGTTGCGCACACCTCTACCCTATGGCCGTTTTCCGAAAGCCGCCCCGCGAGCACGCGGTCTGCAGCAATCTCGCAAGCCAGTTTCGGCCTCGATCCTGAATTGAAGCCATGATTCATCGTGTGCGCTTAATCTATAAGTAAAACCTTAGGATAAATGAATTGCAATAGCTGGAAGGGCACTGATCGCGATGACAAAAGGACGCTATCCTCGGAGCGATTCGAGCCTAATTCCTATGGCTAGCGCATGCTCTCGATAAACGTGACCTTATTGATCTCCTTCAGAGTAGTCAATCCCAGCCGGACTTTGTCCAGCGCCGACTCACGCAGGAACCGCATGCCCTCTTCGCGCGCTGCACGCCGGATTTCCGACGTCGGCTTCTTAGCCAAAATCATCTCGCGAATGCGGTCACTCAAATCCAGCAATTCATGGATCGCAGAGCGGCCTCGAAACCCCGTACCGGCGCACTCAATACACCCTTGGCCTTCGTAGAACGGCACCTTCGACCACTGCTCGGGATCAAGACCGCTGGCCTCAAGCACGTCCGGCGGGTAATGTACCACCGTGCGGCAGGAATTACAGATCAGCCGCACCAGCCGCTGCGCCAGAATACAGTTCAGCGCCGAGACAAAATTGTACGGTTCCACACCCATATTCAAGAAGCGGCCGATCACGTCGACCACATTGTTCGCGTGGACCGTAGTAAAAACCAGGTGGCCAGTGAGCGCAGACTGAATCGCAATCTGGGCCGTCTCGGTGTCGCGGATTTCGCCGACCATGATCTTGTCCGGATCGTGTCGCAGAATCGAGCGCAATCCACGAGCGAACGTCAGCCCCTTTTTCTCGTTCACCGGAATCTGCGTGATACCCCGAATCTGGTACTCGACGGGATCCTCAATAGTGATGATCTTGTCTTCATCAGTCTTGATTTCGTTGACCGCGGCATACAGCGTCGTGGTTTTGCCGCTTCCGGTCGGACCCGTGACCAGCACCATCCCGTAAGGCTCAGATATATAGCGGCGAAACTTGCGTAGATCGTCTTCGTCAAAGCCGACAACGTCCAGCGTGAGCTTGTGAAACTTCTCGCTCATCGACTCTTTGTCGAGCACTCGCAGCACGGCATCTTCACCGTGAATGGAAGGCATGATGGAGACGCGGAAGTCGATGGGCCGCTCCGGCTGCCCGTATTTCACGCGAAAACGGCCATCCTGCGGCACACGCCGCTCGGAGATATCCAGCTCGCTCATCACCTTGATACGCGAAATGATTGTGGTGTGGTGCTCTTTGGCAATGGGCGGCATGGCCTGCGTGAGCACGCCGTCAATGCGGAACTTGATGCACACTGAGTCATCTTGCGTTTCGATATGAATGTCGCTGGCGCGCCGCTGAAGGGCGGTGAAAATCGTTGTGTCCACCAGGCGGATGATCGGGCTCATGTCACCTTGAGCCGTCAGCCGGTCAATAGAAATTGTCTCGTCGCCGGCTAATTCGTCTTCCCTGATCACGTCCAGCGTGAAGCCTTCACTGGCCGCTTCCAGCACGCGCTTGGACTGTTCCGTCTTCTTAAGAATCTCGCTGATCTGCCCCAGCGTTGAAACCTTGGTGACGATGCGCTTGCCTAAAAGCAAGCTGATCTCGTCGATCATCATTAGCTGGCTGGGGTCCGCAATGGCGATCGCCAGGCGCCCGTCTTGCGTTTCATCCAGCGGCACGAAGTTGTAGCGGAACATCAGGTCCACCGGAATTTTCTTGAACAGATCATGATGGAGCTGAAAATTATGCAAATCTATGAACTCGCAGCGATAGCGGCGCGCGATGTCCTGGGCTTTCTCGAAATCATCAGTCCGAGCCTGTGGCGCCGGTCGGCCTCCATTGCCGCTGTTTGCGAGCGCCGCTTTGTTTTCCGCCGTCGTCCTTGGCAGTTCCATCTACCTAGCCCGGTCCCTTAATGAATGTTCGATCCCAACGTAAAGATCGGCAGATATAGCGAAATGAGTATTCCGCCGACCACCACCGCCATCACGATCAGGATCACAGGCTCAATCAGCGCCATCGCCGCTCCCAGAGCGGTCTGCACATCCTCTTCGTAAAATTCCGCCACCGAATTCAGCATCGCGGGCAAAGCTCCCGTGGATTCGCCAACCTCAATCATCTCCACAGACAGATCAGGGAAAATCTTGCGTTCTTCTAAACTTTTCGAAAGTGTCTGCCCCTCGCGTACCCGGCCGGCCGCTATCGCAATACTGTTCAGGATTTGCCGGCTGCCCATAGATGCCCCAGCGGTTTCGAGCGACGGCACAAGGGGCAAACCGCCCGTCAGCAGAGTGGAAAGCATGCGCGAAAAATTTGCCACCTGATACTTCAGCCAGATACCTCCCAGTAAAGGCAGCTTCAACACCGCTCCGTCAATTCGTTCAGCGCCCTTATCAGTGTTCTTCCAGCGCCATACAAACAGAAACAGCAACACCAACCCCACGGCTACAAATGGCGCATAACGCTGGGCGTTGGTGCCCACTGCCAGCATAAATACCGTGATGGCGGGCAACTGCGCATTAAGATTCTCAAAGAGCTTCGCAAACTGGGGCACTACGTAAGTGATCAAAAACATCAGCATGCATAGCACTACCGTCACCAGCAGCGCGGGATAGACCAGCGAAACCGCCAGCTTCTTCTTGAACGTCAACGCCAGCCGCTGGAAGGCGATATAGCGACCGAGCACCTCTTCCATGTTGCCACTCTTTTCGCCCGCCAGCAGCGTGGTGGTGTAAATCTTGGGGAAAACGTGCTGGGCCGCGAAAGCATCTGAAAGCGACTCTCCGCCCTTCACCCGTTCGCGAATATTTTGCAAAAGGCTCTGCAGATTCTTGTCTTTTTGTTTTCGGATGAGCAGATCGAGCGAATTCAGGATCGGCAGCCCCGCTTTGGTCAAGGTCAGGAACTGCTGGTTGAAGATGACAAACTGGCTCTGCTTGACTTTGCGCCCGCGAATCTGCAGCTTCCCGCCAACAAACAGCCCGCGGGGTTTCACCCAATAAACAAGATAACCCTGCTGCACGAAGCGCTCGCGCACCTCCGATTCCGAATACCCCTGCTCAACCTGCTGTGCCAGGCGACCGCGTTCGTCAGCCAGCTTGACTAAAAACTCAGCCATGAAACCGTCTACTCCACTGCCCACCCAAGTCTAGCATTCAAAACATGAACTCACTGTTAATCTAATGACACCGAAGGCTGGCTTCGCATATCCCTAGTAACCGAATGTCACAAATTCAGAAACAATTGCAAATAGCACAAACAAAGGGAGTTTCACTACTGTCCAAAATCTCCCCCTACCATTTCCGTGCCCGGTGGAGGCACAAAGCGGAAGCGTTGATCCGCCACCTCCACGTTTTCCTTCTGGTTGATAAAGCGGTATTCGGTAATTGAGCCGTCTACCTCTTCGATGGCGATCCTGGCAATCTGGTCAGCCGGAGTAATCTCGAGCAGGACCTGGTTGATCCGGTCCGCCATTGTTTTCGGTACGCCTCGCAGTACCATGTCGCCCTCATTCAAGGGAGCCACATCTGGGGCGGCGGATAAGCCGTGCAGTTCCTTTTCCAGGCGCGTCTTACCCAATAAAAACCCCAGCGGCGACCGCAGGTCATCTAGTTTCCGCACCGGAGTCTTGCGAACCTGGCGATCACCCGGGAGATAGAACCAGGCGTCCTTGCCGTCGCTCAAAAACAGCTTCTCTCTTGGGGAACGATATTCCCAACGCATCTTGCCCGGTTTTTTTAACCAAAGCGTGCCAGATTCGGTCCGCTCTATGCCCGATCCGCGATAAATTTCGGTAAACTCGGCCTGCAGCGTGCGTAATCGGTTGTAGTGCTCATCCACAGCCCGCGCCAGAGCGTGGACATCCAGAACCTCGGCTCCGATCAGGGAAGGGATCAGCAAAACGGCGGTAGATGTCAGGAAAACAAAAGCTCGCCGCACAGATTTAGTCTTCGGTTCGAAGTGGACCAACAACGCGACTCTCCCCATCGCATAAGGGTTTGAATACTATTGTAATCTGCCTTGCAGTTTCTCGCTTTCTTCTAGGAAATAAAAGAGCCATTATGCCGCCCACGAACAGAACACCCAGAGCGTTGCCGCACTTACGCCTGATGACACGGCTGTGATATAGTTCCCCCAATTTCGGTTGGCAAATGTCCTGTAACCTGCCAATGCATTGCCAACTCCATAGATGAGTAGGAAGTCCGGAGCGCTTGCAGCGGAAGCGCAGCATTAATGCAGTTCCCGGGAACCTGCGGCTTCGGCCGCTAAAACACCAAGGAGTGCCGATGAAGAAACTGCTGCTGTTCTGTCTTATCCTCTCGATAACATTCCTCTACGTGGCTGTCGTCTTTGCAGACGAAGCTGCGAAATCTGAAACTGTGAACGGCTGGGTCAGCGATTCCAAATGCGGTGCCAAAGGTGCCAATGCTGGGGCCGCAGCTTGCACCAAGAAGTGCATCGCTGCCGGTGAAAAGCCGGTAGTTGTAAGTGATGCGGATCAGAAAGTTTACAGCGTCGAAAATCCCGACGCCCTCAAAGGGCACGAGGGCCATCACGTCGCCGTCACGGGACATGTGAACGGAGACTCCATCCACGTGGAAAGCGTAAAGATGTTGTGAGCCTTTTGACCACCGGAGCGCAGAGGGGTTCTGAATAAATTACGTGCTCCTCTGTGGCCTCTGTGGTATCGAAGTTACCGCATCGCGCCTTCTAGTGGAGAACTCGCGGTCGCATAGAGTTTCCTCTGCATGCGTCCCGCTAAATGAGCCTGTCTCCCGGCAATAACTGCATGCTTCATCGCTTCCGCCATCAGTACCGGGTCCTCCGCGCCCGCAATTCCTGTATTCATCAGCACGGCGTCTGCGCCGAGTTCCATCGCGATGGTCGCATCCGATGCAGTCCCCACGCCGGCATCTAAAATCAGCGGCACGCCAGTGATTATCTCGCGCAGGATGCGGATGTTTGCGGCATTCTGTATCCCTAGCCCGCTGCCGATTGGAGCACCTAGAGGCATCACCGCACTTGCCCCTGCATCAAGAAGTCGTTTTGCAAACACCACGTCATCTGACGTGTAAGGCAAAACTGTAAACCCTTCCTTCACCAGGATCCGGGTCGCTTCGAGCGTTGCCTGAATATCAGGATAAAGCGTCGCTTGATCGCCGATGACCTCAAGCTTCACCCAGTCCGACAGCCCTACTTCTCTCCCCAAACGCGCCGCACGAATCGCTTCATCGGCGGTGAAGCACCCGGCGGTATTCGGCAGCAGGAAATATCTCTTCGGATCGATGTAATCGAGCAGCGACTCCTTACTGCGATCCAGATTGACGCGCCGTACAGCCACGGTCACCATCTCAGCGTCGCTGGCCTCCAAAGCCCGCGCAGTCTCCTGAAATGATTTGTACTTTCCCGTGCCAACAATGAGCCGCGAACGAAACTCCCGCCCAGCAATGATGAGTGGATCCGCCATGCCTCTATCCGCCATGCCTCTATTGTAATGAAAGCAGGGCCGGCCGGGCACTTGATACAAAGGCCCCGCGTAAGAGGTGCGTGGGATGCCCTAATAGCTGCGGAAAAAGTCTGGATGGAGGCGATTCGCCGCCTCAGGGGCTAAAGCCCTCACTGATTTTTGCGCGACTTACGCGGCGCTAAAGCACCGCTCTACCACGGTGCAGCAGGCTTTCGCGAGTTTTTCTGCATCCTGCTAAACAGCGCTTCGGCAGTGCAGTTAATCGGCGAGTCGTTCCAGAATTTTCGTTGGCTCGGGCCGCGTGGTGTAATCGGGGTCAGCGGCAGCATAGAGGACGGTCTCGTCTCGATCCACGACGAATGTCGCCGGAATGGGCAACTCCCAGCCTTCATCTCCATTGGCAAACGGCAGATTGATGAACGCGTGGCGGTAAACTTCCTGCTGATACTCTGGAACGCTGTACACAAGGCCGAACCGCCGCGCAACTTGGTTTCCCCGATCGCTCAGCAGGGGAAAGCGCAGTTTATGCTGGTCGGCCATGAAAAATGACTGCTGCACAGTTTGCGGAGAAATTGCCATCAGCGT
>DAIMDJ010000002.1:0-17055 GCA_036725905.1 Terriglobales bacterium | reverse complement strand
TCCGATTGTCCACGCGCATGGCGATGAAATAAAGCTGATGTGGCGCTTTCGCGCGCTGATGTATGAAACTGTTCCGCAAACAGAAGTTGAATTCTACATCCCAGGCAACTTCATTCCGGCCAGCTTGCGGGCGAAGCTGGCCTTACCAATCTGCTTAAACATTTTGCGCATCTGCGCGTACTGGCGCAGCAGATTGTTTACCTCTTGCACGCTTGTGCCCGAGCCGCGCGCGATGCGCTTTCGGCGGCTGCCATTGATGACTTCATGATGAATACGCTCGTGCACTGTCATCGAGTTGATGATCGCTTCCACACGATTGAGTTGTCCTTCATCTACTTTGTCGGCGTGCTTCTGCAGGCCGGCGAACGGTCCGATGCTGGGCAGCATTCCCATGAGGCTCTGCAATGACCCCATCTTTTTCACTTGGCGTAACTGATCGCGGAAGTCTTCCAGAGAAAACCCGTCGCCGGCTAGAGCGCGGCTGGCCATCTCCTCCGCTTTTTTTTTGTCAACGTTCTGCTCGGCTTTTTCAATCAGCGAGAGGATATCGCCCATGCCCAAGATGCGCGAAACGATACGGTCGGGATGAAACGGCTCAAGCGCGTCATACTTTTCGCCGACGCCGATGAATTTGATCGGCTGACCAGTGACTTGCCGGATCGAGAGCGCCGCGCCACCGCGTGCGTCACCGTCCATCTTCGTAAGCACCACTCCCGTGAGCGTAAGTTTCTTGTGGAATTCGTCCGCCGAGCGGACTGCATCCTGGCCAGTCATGGCGTCGGCCACGAACAAGATTTCCTGGGGATTCAGCAGCCGCTTCAGCGACCGCATTTCGTCCATGAGTTGGTCGTCGATATGGAGACGGCCCGCGGTGTCCACGATCAGAACATCGGATCCGGTGTTGATGGCTTCACGTCGCGCCTCTTTGGCGAGGCGCTCGACTGTTGCTGTGTTCGCTTCTCCGACTTCGCCTTCGTACAAATTAGCTTTAATCGCCTGCGCTACAACTTTGAGCTGCTCACGTGCAGCGGGCCGATAGACGTCAACAGAAACCAGCAGCGGTCGATGCCCGCCGTTCTTCAGCCAACTGGCCAGCTTGCCAGAAGTTGTGGTCTTGCCGGACCCCTGAAGGCCAGCCATAAGCACGACCGTCGGCGGTTGTGATGCAAATTTCAAGCGCGCCGTATCACGGCCTAGAGTCTCAATCAGCTCATCGCGGAGGATTTTAATGACCTGCTCGCCCGGCGAGAGCGCAGTCGCCACCTGCTGGCCGACGGCTTTCTCCTGAATGTGGTCGATTAGCTGCTTTACAACTTTGAAGTTGACGTCAGCCTCAAGCAGCGCTAAACGGATTTCGCGGAGCGCTTCCTGAATGTTCTCTTCATTCAGGACAGCCTGACCACGGAGGGTTTTAAACGCGCGCTGAAGTTTTTCTTGGAGATTCTCAAACATAACTCGGACAGATCATTCTAACAGCCGATTTGCAGCCATGACGCGTGGAAGAGCGGCCATTTATGGCCGCGTAAGATCGAAGACTTTATGAAGCGAGCTTTAGCTCGAGGCCCTAAAGGGCGGATTGATTGGGATTTGCTTACGCGGCTCTAAAGAGCCGCTCTTCCACGCCGCAACAGACCCGTTCTTCCAGATACAGCCTCTACGCTGGATCACCGAACACCTCCTTTCGCCGCTACAACCGTATTGCAATGGATCGTCACTGTATCCTCCACGCGCTGCGCATATCCGCCCGCAAAAGTCACCATGACGGGAATTCCGCGCACCGCTGCCACATTGAACACCAGTTCATCCCGCTTCTTCAATCCCGCAATCGTCAATGCCAGTCCGCCGAGTTGATCTTCGCGATACGGATCGGCACCCGCGATGTAGCAGATCAAATCCGGCTCGAACTGCCGCAGGCCAGAGCTGAGGGCATTGTCGAGCCAGGCGAGGTAATCGTCATCACCAATGCCGTCGGGCAGATCGACATCAATTGATGAGTGCGGTTTCCATGCCGGGTAATTGTTGTGCTGATGCAGCGAAATCGTAAACACATCCCCTGCGTGCGCTCCGCGCATTTTCGCCCCCGATGACTTAAGGGCGGAAGCCGAGACCGACGGCAGCGGCTCGCTCGCCGTGCGCGTGCCGGCGAAAATAGCAGCCGTGCCATTGCCATGGTGAACGTCGCAATCGACAGTCATGGCAGTGCGGATTTTGTCATCGCGCTGCATGCGGCGTATGGCGACCGCCACGTCGTGGATCATGCAGAAGCCCTCACCATGGTCCGGGAAGGCGTGATGAAATCCGCCGCCGATGTTGAAGGCGACTCGATCCTTCAACGCATTTTGAGCCGCCAGGATGGACCCGCCCGCAGATAGCCAGAAGGCCTGCACCAGTTCCGGCGAGTAGGGAATCTCCATCTGCATTTCTTCAAGCGGCGAGAGCGTGCCGTTTTTCAACTTGTTCACATACTCAGGCTTGTGTACCAGCAGGATGTCTTGGTCCGAGGCGGGCTGGGGAATGAGGAAATCTGCGGGTTCCGCGATTTTCGTGTCCAAGAGCCGCCGATGCACAAGCCGGTACTTTTCAGCAGGAAAGACGTGCGCGCCAATGGGGAGGTAGTAATCGTCACTGTAAATGAGTCTGAAGGGGAGCATGACGACCGAAGTTCTATGATACTCGCGGAGGGTTTGCCCGCATTGAACGAGTCGCATTTAAGCCGGCTCGGGTTGCTTACTTCGCGCGATGGTGCGCAGGTAGAGCATATAAAGCACAATCGCGAGATTTACGATCAACACGCTGGCCCGAACGATTGTGATCCTCCGAAATAGTTCATAAATCTCAAACGGCAAATAGATCGCTCCCGAAATCAAAGCCACCCACTCCGCCCACACACGCGCTTCCCACAGGCCGTACGCTTCCACGAATCGCAGCGCGCAATAGGCTCCAGCATATGTTGCAAGCACCCAGAGTCTGGTGTCGCTGAGACGATCAGCAAGGTCGAGGAATCGCTGCGCGAAACGGCCATCGAGGTCGACGTGGAGAAAATCGAGAATGCCTTCGACGAAGTCCCACAGATTGCCGCGACGCACCAGGGATAGGACCCCGAAAGCCAGAAGCAACACAATCACGCCCTTCGCGAACTCAACCGTGGCAATGGCTCGCAACGCCTCTAGGTGATGCAGCTCTCGCCGCTCTTGCGGTGTGCGGTGGCGATGCCGAAAGATGCGTGGCTTGAGATTCATCGTCCGGGCTGAAGCATGAGTTGTGCAGCGGGCGGCGCCGGCGTGCCTCTCTTTCAGCCTCGCATGCTAGCGCGCAGTTCGTCGACAATCTCCTGAGCAGCTTTGCGCGCCGCCTCGTGCTGTTTTACATCGAAAGAGATCGCCCCGACACGCGCATGGCCGCCACCGCCATAGCGCTCGCAAATTTTCGCCAGATTCACCACGGGCGCCTTCTCCGCCCACGGATTGGATCCGACCGAAACTTTCACGCGGAAGCTGCTCTTGCTCAGGCCTACACTGTATGTGCACTCGGGATGCAGGTAGTAAGGAATGAACTTGTTGTAGCCCTCGAGATCCTGATCAGTGATGTCGAAGAAAAGCGTTCCGTCTTTCGATTCAATACGCTCCTTCAGAATTGCAATCGACCGCTCATGCCTCTCCAGCAGGGGTTTCAGCAGCGGCGCGACAAACGGCTCCTCCAGGATGTTCGCCAATGGCTTTGTGGCAAGCAGCGGAATCAGGCGCGCGACAAATCCATAATCCTGCGCCGATTCGATGATCATCGTCAGCTTCATCGCAGGCTCTCTCATCTCAACCGCGGTCTTCGCGTCGGGATACATGGCGCCATCAATGATGTCAGTCCAGTGAGTCAAATCCGAAACCGGAGCCGGATTGAACCCGAAGCGCTGCTCGGCGATAGCGGCGATAAAGCTGGTGCAGGACTTAAAATCCGGATCATAAAATTTTCGGTTGCTCTGGTCCTGCTCGAAATGCGCAGCATCCTCGGGGGTAAGAAATGCGCTTTGATGGTGGTCAAACCACCAGGTAATTTTTGGAGAACTGGAATATTTGAAATCAACGATTGCATTCTCGTCGCCGTCAAATTGCTTTTCATCGAACAGAGATCCGGCGCGATGCAGCAGGCCTGAAAAGACGAACTCAACATTATTGCGAATCCGCTCCCGGTAGAATCGCGAGAACAGCGCAGCCGAAGAAGCCCCATCAAAACACCTGTCGTGGTAGAAAACCCGAACTCTCAAGCGTTCCCCTTGCAATGTGGGTAAAAGTTAATAGGAATGCCATTCCTCGGAGGTTCTGTCAAGCAAGAGCGGCCTGTTTCAATCGGCTACTGTGCCACCGCAATGCCCGCCTGTTTCTCCGCAACTGCGCCAATGAACGGCAGCTTGAACAACTCACCTTGGAGCGCTTTTACCAGCAGCACGACCCAAAAGACCAGGCAGCCAATACCGACGGTCATCATGATCAATAAAACAATCAACTGACCCAAAGCCGGGATCAGCCCCAACACAGCAACAATAAGGCGCAGAGCGAGCCCGGCGATGATCGCCGCGATCGCAAGGAAGAGCGCTTGAAAAGAGTGAAATCGAATAAAGCGGCTCCTTTTGAACGGATCGACCAGCACAAACACAATGGCAGGCAAAAAGAAGTAAGCCAGTGCTCCGGCGATGTTGTCGCCAATTCCGGCGGTGATCCCGCACGGTACGGCTGTGGCCGGGACAGCAGTGCCTGTGCTCGCGCCGCAGCCCGGGCAGTACGATGATTCGTCGGGCATTTCGGTACCGCAGCCAGGGCAGAAGATGGGCATACCTTTTTATATCACTCGTTTCCCATCGCTCTTGTTGCGGCGGTCTTCGCAGGTCTCATAAATCACCAATCATCTTTCGAGAGATGGCAGGTTGATCGTCGATACGCCTTTGCAGCATAGTCGCGGAATGCCGGAAGCAATCAGAATAATACTGTGCCTGGCTTGTCTGAGCAATGCGGACGACAGGGGAACAAGCACCGCGGAATTGGAAAGATGAAGCATGTTGACGGCATATTCGATCCGAGAAGCATGTGCCCCGCAGCGTGGCAAGCCCCAAGTTTCCAGCCGCGAAGCGGCGCGACATGCAGCGGCACGGTTATCGTCCGAGGCAACTTTACAACCGCAACCCATGCTCCAACTACTCGGGTCAAGGTTTGCTCTTCCCACGTATTCCTGATACACAAATGGGTACAATAAATGGCTTTACTTCCCAGGGAGAAAGAATGCGGATGAAGTTTCGCGCGTTGGTGTATTTGCCGGTTTTGATTTCGCTGGGATTTTTAACTGCTTGCAGCACTAAGAATTCATCTAACACCGGCGGCACGGGCGCGCTCTTCGTGACCACCCAGGGAGATAGCCTGATCACCCCCTACACCATTGACCTAAGCACGGGAAAATTCACAGCAAACGGTAAAGCGGTCGCGACAGACAGCATGCCCTCCGCGGTTGTGCTGTCGCCGAAGGGGGATGCACTCTTCGTGGCCAACAGCGCCAGCAACAGTATCACCGGTTACGCCGTCAACTCTGACGGGACATTGACCGCCGCCGGTTCGACGCAAACCCAAGGCATCGATCCCGTCAGCATGGCCATGGATTCCGGCGGACACCTGTTCGTCGTAAACGAGGGATCCGCCACCATTTCGATATTCACTGTGTCTGGAACGGGCCTCATGGGGCCTGCCCTGTTTTCTACAGTCACGGCGACAAGCGGCACCGACCCGTCGGCAGTCGCGATTACGTCTAACGGGAAGTTTTTGTACATTACGGATAAGGTCGGCGGGACCGTCACCGAGTACAATGTGGACGCCTCGGGTAACCTGTCCCAGCCAGTTCCTTATTCTGTGGGCACAACTCCTGCCGCCCTTATCATCACCGATCTGAAAAACGGATCTGCTGACACCAGCAATTTCTTGTATGTCGCAAACTTTGGTTCCAATAACGTCAGTGCATTCAGCGTTTGCGACAATCAATCCACCACTTGCCTCACACCCGATGGATCGCTGACGCCCGTCGCAGGTTCACCGTTCCCAGCCCAGCCCGGCCCAGTGGCCATGGCACTCGATCCCTCATCAAAGTTTTTATATGCCGTCGATGAGGGATCCAATCTTCTGTCGCAATACAGGGTTTCGACGGGAACAGGTGTCTTGACATCCATCTCACCCGGGTCGATCGGTACGGGAACAACTCCGGTGTGGGTAGCCGTCCGTGCTGGAACTACGAGCGTGAAGTCTACCGGCGGCACGACCAATTTCGTGTACGTCGCAAACAGCGGATCGGGCACGATATCTATCTTCAGCTACGATTCAACGATCGGCCAGTTAGGCCAGGTCGTCCCTCCGGTGAGCGTCGCATGTTTTCAGGCGCAGTGCGGACAGCCATCAACTGTTGCCACAAAATAAGCTCGCCGAAGTAGCCCTTAATCATCCGCATCGGTTACGTCGGCACCTTCAAAATCAGATATCCGCCCGCCAATCCAAAGATCAGATCCGGCGCCCAGGCTGCGAGAATCGGTGGCAACTGGCTCACATTCCCCATAGATTCAAATAGCCGGAATACAGTGGTGTAAATCACCGCAATTCCAACCGCCGCCGCCACTCCCGCCAGTGCCCCGCGTTTGCCAGTCGAAAGCGAAAACGGAACCGCCAAAACCGCCATCACCAGCGTGATCAGCGGGAAGGCGAACTTCTCGTACAATTGCACCCGCAGGCGCACCACATCAAACCCGCTCTGCTGCAAATCGCGGATGTATCGCCGCAACTCTTCATAATTCATTTCTGAAGATTGCCGCACCTCTTTCTTGAAGTAATATGGCGGCTCGCTGATTGCCGCAAAGGTCGCTACATCAAACGTGTGGAAGTCCTGGATCGCCGATCCCCGCAAACTCCGCTCCCATCCCTGTGTGCAAACCCACCGCTGCAACCTCTCCTCCCAATGCGCCCGGTCCGCATATACGCGCCGCGTAAGTTGGAATGTCGCCGGATCGAACTGAAAGGCCGAAAGATTGCCAAACTGGTTCCGGTCAGAATCAAACAACTGATAGAAGTAAATCTTGTAATTCTGCCCAAAGATCCACTTGCGATCGGGATTCAAGTAAGTCTGCGGCGGCTTGCCCTTAATCTGATTGCGTAATGCATCCTGCCGCTTGTTGGCGCGCGGAAGATAAAACTGATCGAAGAAGAACAATCCTACGGCGAAAATGCATGCGGCCAGCAACACCGGAACGATCACTCGGTAAATGCTGATGCCCGTCGCTTTGATCGCCGTCATCTCATTCGAGCGCTGCATCAGTCCAAAAGTGATCAGCACCGCCAGCAGAATGCTTAAATGCGTGATGTTATAGAGAAAAAATGGCGTGACGTTCAGCAGATATTCGCCGACCGTCAAGGGCGAAACGTGATTGCGCAGAATATCTCCCAGCAGCTCGAATACTGTAAAGACGAGCAACAGGACCAGAAACGCTGCCACAATCATGGCCAGATAAACAAAAAAATCCCGCAGGACGTAATCATCCAGCAGCATTGGAAAGCGCGCGCTGAACACGCGTCGGCGAGTTGCCGCTTTTTGAAACGCATCTTCCGCCCGGCCTAGGCGCATCAGGCCTGGGCCAAATGATGACCTCTGGGGAAAGAGATTCCAATGTCCCCGCAGTGCGCCCAGTCCCAGCGGCCTGCGCTCTGCGCGCCACAGCAAGAATGCCCCGCAGACAAAGCAAACAATATCCGCCAGCCACGCCCCCGCGGCGGGCGAGATCTCTCCATGCCGAGCCAGCGAAACCCCAATGAGTGTGACCGAGTAGTAAGCGAACACCAACAGGATAGTCAGCACAAATCCGCCCGACTTGCCGCTCTTCTTCGAGGAGAGTCCCAATGGAATTCCTACCAGCGCCAGGACCAGGCAGGAAGTCGGCAAAGCAAACCGCCTATGAAACTCGATCAGGTCCCATCGTGCCGACATTTTGTCGGCCTTGCCTGCCTGCCGGAGCAGTTCCCAGGTCTTCAACTGCGAGGCTGGCGCCGGTTCCTGCTCTTTTGTGTCAGCCTGCGGCACTGGGATAGGAATGTCAGTCTGCTGAAATGTCGAGATCTGATATTTCTCGGGGGCAGCCGGATCAGTTTCATGCGTTGCCCCGTCGTTCAGATGAAGGTGCAGCGTCTCTGGCGATTCGCTCAGCAGAATCCCTTGTCGTGCCAGGGTTATGCGCGGTGCCGAGGGTGTGCTCATATCAGCAATGAAAACTCCCTTCCAGATTGCTGCTCCTCGGGCGCTCTTAACATCATTCACATAAAGCACTAGCTTGGGGAACCCTTCGTAGAACACGCGAGGCTGCACCTCAAACGAAGCCTGCGAGGATTTCAGCCGATCCTGCAAACGTCCCAGCGCCGCCTGCGATTCTGGCGCAACATAGAGTCCATTCACCAGCGCCAGCATCCACGCAACAACCACGAACAGCGAAATAATCCGCAGGAACGTCCAGACCCCAATACCGCTGGCCCGCATCGCCGTGATCTCGCTATCGGCAGCCAGCCGGCTCAGCCCGATCAGAATGCCCACAAGTACGCCCATCGGAATGGTGTACGTGAGCGCCACCGGAACAGTAAAAAAGAAGATCTGCAGAATGCTGGGGAGAGGCGCGCTGTTCCGTACTACAAGATCAAGAATGCGCCCCAGATCGCGCGTAAACAGCACAAACGTAAACACGGCCATGCCGATCACTGCATGCGAGACCACCTCGCCGAGAATATAGCGGGTCAGAATGCGCATCGAAGCCGTGCCTTATTTTCAAACTGTATCATTCCGGGAATTAAACCAGTAGCGCCTACTGTGTCGGGCGAGAGCCCTTTCACCCGCCAGCATGAAAGCGTTAGGCATCAACTTGGTTCCGCGACTGCGCCCAGTTTTTGGTATGCCGCATGCAACGCCTTTGTTCCACTATCTCGCCTTCCGTCTCAGGCGAAATTTGTGTTGGCAGGTTCCGGATGAAGAACTCTACGCTGCTGTGCGTCGACGACGATCTCGGCATCCTCGAATTCTATGAAACCATGTTGGGCAGTAATGGATACCATGTCCTGCTTGCGCAAGACGGCCGGCAAGCGCTCGCTGTTTTTCAGGAAAAAGTAAAGGAAATCGATGCGGTTATCTCTGACTATGAAATGCCCGGCATGAATGGCATCGAGCTGGCAGCCGAGCTGAAACGCTACAACTCAAGCCTTCCAGTAATCATGATCTCAGGGTGCCTTCCGCTTCTGGACAACATACGCCATAACGTCGACATTCTGCTTTCGAAAGGCGCTCCCGTCGAGGAAATCCTTGCCCGAATCGAATTCTTGCTCTGCCTCAAGCGGGAAGCGAGCGCGTTCTCCATTTCTTGAAACTGGTGACGATGTGAACTCGCGCGGATCTGATCTCGCAGCTTGCGACTTCACGAGTCGAGAACTGCTCGCCCCAAGTCCAATGCCGATTTCTCGGCATACCTTGCCAGCTATTCGGCTTTCAAAAACAATGCTCCCAGAGGCGGCAACCTCAAGGTGAGCGACCATGGCCTTCCGTGCGCAGGATGCGCCTCGGCCTTCGCCCCGCCCAAATTACCAACCCCGCTTCCGCTGTACTCGCTCGCATCGCTGTTCAACAACTCCCGCCAGTAGCCGTCGGAGGGTACGCCAACTCGATACGCCTCCCGCGCCACCGGCGTGAAATTGCACACCACCAGGATCGTCTCGCGCGGTGATCGTCCCTTGCGCAGCAAAGACACCACGCTGGCCGCCGTGTCATTACAATCCACCCACTCGAAACCTGCCGGATCATTATCCAGTTCATGCAGCGCAGGCTGCTCGCGATAAACGCGATTCAACTGCTCCACCCATTTCTGTACCCCGCTGTGCACGGAGTATTGCAACACATGCCACTCCAGGCTGGTGTCGTGCGCCCACTCGCGCACCTGTCCGAATTCGTCGCCCATAAACAGCAGCTTCTTGCCCGGCTGCGCAAACATGTATCCGTACAGCAGGCGCAGGTTGGCAAATTTCTGCCATTCGTCACCCGGCATTTTGCCGATCAACGATCCCTTGCCATGCACAACTTCATCGTGCGAAAGAGGCAAAACAAAGTTTTCCGTGAAGCCATACAACATGCGAAATGTAAGCAGATTGTGATGGAATTTGCGATGGATCGGGTCGTGAGAAAAGTAAATCAGCGTATCGTGCATCCAGCCCATATCCCACTTCATACCAAATCCCAGGCCGCCAACATAAATCGGCCGCGAAACCATTGGCCACGCGGTGGATTCTTCTGCAATCGTTTGAATGTCTCCGTGCTCCTTATAGGCTTCAGCGTTGAACTGCCGCAAAAAATCAATTGCCTCCAGATTCTCGCGCCCTCCGAATTTATTTGGAATCCACTCGCCTTGCTTGCGTGAGTAGTCAAGGTAGAGCATGGAAGCCACCGCATCAACGCGCAAGCCGTCGGCGTGATATTTGTCGAGCCAGAACATCGCACTCGAGAGCAAAAAGCTGCGCACCTCATTCCGCCCGTAATTAAAAATGTGCGTCTTCCAGTCTGGATGAAATCCTTTGCGTGAGTCGGCATGCTCGAACAAATGCGTGCCGTCGAAGTACGCGAGCCCGTGCGCGTCAGAAGGGAAGTGAGACGGAACCCAATCGAGAATCACGCCAATGTCGCGCTGATGCAGGTAATCCACCAGATACATAAAATCTTGCGGAGTCCCATAGCGCGATGTCGGCGCAAAATATCCGGTGGTCTGATATCCCCATGATCCGTAAAAGGGATGCTCCATCACCGGCAGAAACTCAACATGCGTGAATCCCATACGCTGCACATATTCCGCCAGCCGAGGCGCCGTTTCGCGATATGTTAGCGGGCGGTTGTGCTCCTCCGGCACGCGCATCCACGACCCAAGATGAACTTCATAGATCGAGATCGGGGCATTCAGCGAGTCGGGTCCGCCGCGCGTGCGCATCCACTCCTGGTCTCCCCACTCGTAGTTCAAATCCCAAACCACTGACGCCGTACGGGGTGGCTTTTCATGAAAAATTCCGTACGGATCGGCTTTGTCTACGACGTGCGCGTGTTGATGAGAGCGAATATGAAACTTGTAAAGCGCGCCCTTGTCCACTCCGGAAATAAATCCCTCCCAAATACCCGAATTGCCGCGTGCTTGCAGCTTGTGCGTCTGCCGGTCCCATCCGTTGAAGCTGCCAATCACCGAAACTTCACGCGCGTTGGGCGCCCACACGGCGAACGCCGTGCCCTGCTCCCCATTGTCGTGTAGAAGATGCGCCCCGAGTTTCTCGTGGACGCGATAGTGCGTTCCTTCGTTGAAAAGATGAAGGTCCTCACTTGTAATCAGCCTTACCTCACGCGGAGATGCTACCGGAGGTGTCATAACGTACTTCAGTTTAGTGTACCGGATGACGCGAAGGGTTGGACCATCCCTGCAGCGTCACACCGAATTTTCTTGGGAAGCTGCTGAATCCCCTCTCGGGATTCCGCGGATGTTCTCACCGAACTTCCGCGGTCAAGGCCTAGCCTGTGATCCTGGCCTGCTGTAGCGAAAAATTTGCCGATAGACTTTCGTGCGGCTGGCGAAACACTAAGCCAATCCGCTCCTCTCTCCATTGCATGCTAGACTAAATTTTCCGCATGCCCACCCTCCGCGTCATCATCCTCTGGCATCAGCACCAACCTTTTTATAAAGACTTGGTGACCGGCGAATACCGCCTCCCCTGGGTACGTCTTCACGCGCTAAAAGATTATTACGGAATGGTGAAGCTTCTCGACGAGTTTCCCAACGTCCACCAAAATTTCAATCTTGTTCCCAGCCTGATCACGCAAATTCAGGATTACGTCGCCGGAACTGCGCACGATCCCTTTCTCGACGTTGCTGCCAAACCAGCCAAAGACCTCACCGCGGACGAGCGCCGCTTTTCCCTGCAATACCTCTTCCAGGCGAACGCGGTCAACATGATCGGTCGCTACCCGCGCTACCGCGAATTGTGGGAGCGTTTCCGCAGCTCCGGCGAGTCTCCTGACCGTGCCGAAAAATATTTTCAGCCGCAGGATTTCACTGATCTCCAAGTGCTCTCGCAAATCGCCTGGCTCGATGAGTTCTTCCTCCAGGAACCCGAAATCGCTGCGCTGATCCAAAAAACACGAAATTATTCCCTCGATGATCAGCGCTTTGTTATCGCTCGCGAAGGCGAACTGCTCGCCAAAGTGCTTCCGGCTCACGCCGACGCCGCCCAGCGCGGCGCAATCGAAATCTCAACCTCGGCTTTCTACCACCCAATTCTTCCGCTCATCTGCGACACCAATCAGGGCGCAGTGTCCACCCCCGGCCTGCCCCTGCCACAAAATCGCTTTCGCCATCCAGAAGATGCTCGCGAGCAGCTTCAGCGCGGTCTCGACCTTCACGAAAAAGTGTTCGGCATTCGGCCCAAAGGGATGTGGCCATCCGAAGGCAGCGTCTCCGAAGAAGTTCTCTCGATCGCGCACAGCCTCGGCGTGAACTGGATGGCTACCGATGAAGGTGTCCTCGGTCGCACCCGGGGAATGACGTTCTCCCGTGACGGTGGAGGTCGTCTCCCACGCGAGGCCGCCGAAAATCTCTACACCATTCACCGTTACGAAAAAGGCCAGACGCAAATGCATCTGGTCTTCCGCGACCACACTATCTCCGACCTGGTCGGCTTTGTCTACTCCGGCATGCCTCCCCAGGACGCCGCCAATCACTTAATGTCCAACATTAAGCAAGCCGCGCAACCAGTTCTCGATCGGGGCCAAGACGCCATCGTGTCAGTTATTCTCGACGGCGAAAACGCCTGGGAATATTACCCAAAATCCGGTCGCGAATTTCTTCGCCGCTTCTACGATGCGCTGCAGCGCGATCCCGTCGTCGAAGCCGTTACCATCTCCGAGGCAATTTCCCGCCACAAGAATTTTGCGAGTCTCACATCCCTTTTCCCCGGCTCGTGGATCAACGCTAACTTCAATGTCTGGATCGGTGCTCCCGAAGACAATCGCTCCTGGGACTACCTCCATCATGCGCGCGAGTTCTATTCGCAGAGTGCCGCGCGCGCCAGCGAGGCCCAGCGCAAACTCGCTTTCGAAGAAATTCTTATTGCCGAAGGTAGCGACTGGAACTGGTGGTACGGCCCTGAACACCACTCCGCCAATGATCGCGAATTCGACGAACTTTACCGCAAACACCTCTCCAACGTCTATCAGGCGCTGGGCTCGCGTCCGCCCGATTACCTCGCACAGCCCATCATCGGCGGGGTGGCTCGCCCATCATTTGTTCCTCAAACGGCATATATACATCCACGCATCACCGGTGACACGGTCCGCTACTTCGAATGGATAGGCGCCGCGGTTTACACCGCCGATCGCCGCGCCGGGGCCATGCACGGCAAGCAATTCCTGATGGACTCGGTGTACGCAGGCATCGATGAAAGCAACGTCTACGGCAGGCTGGATTTCATCGGCGGCAAAATCCCGGAAATGGATTTTGAACTCGTCGTCAACTTCGAATCCTGGGCTGCCGACGCGCAGCGCCCGCGCCGGACTCTGCGGCTTCACGGCGGGATCACATCCCGCAAGATCGCCTTTTGGAAGATAAGTGCCCCCGAGGAGGAAAGGCCGCTCGCTTCTTCAGACTCGCCATCGCCTGAAGCAACAGCGGTTCTTGCCCGAAATTTCGAATTCAAGCTACCGCTGGCGTGGTTGTTGGCTACACCTGTGACTTCGTCCAACCACAACATTTCCGCCAGAGTCTCCAGCCCGGTCGCAATCAGGCTGCGCCTCCGTTTTAGCATCTGGCACAACGGTCTTCCGGTGGATGCCCTTCCGGTGGAGGGATGGATGGAGTTGCAACTTCTGAGTGAAGAGAATTTGATGGCCCTAGGGCGTTGAGATGGTCAGCCGCACTTACTCAACATTGTTGGCTTCGCTAGATGATGGATCCTTCCGGATCGCGCGGGGCAGCAACCGCTTGAGGGGGGTCACAATCTTGCCATCAATCAATTCGATATTCCCGACGAAGTTATAGGTATGGATACCGGCGAGCCTGCCCCACGGCATGACCGTCCTACACGCCCGTTCTTGGTATTGCGTTTTCGAAAGTTCAGTGATTTCGTTGAGAGAAAAGCTGGAACCGTACACCGGGCAACAATTCTGGCTTGGCCGGATCAGCCGGTTATTCGCCGCGAAAACCCTTCCAGCCCCGCGGTTGTTGCGAACGTCAGTCGAGATTGGATTGGCAGGGTGAAAATGCCATGAACCGTCGAGAGATTCCGAATAGAAAAGAAGTAAACAGGCGGCACGCGGGTCGGGATCAGCACTCGTTGTCATTAGCCACCAAAGTCCCTGATCCTGCCAGACGGTTGTATCCACGAACCTGCCCTCCAAAAGAGTCGTTTGTTTTGTCCAATGGTGCGGGAATTCCTCGCACCTGTAGAGGTCGACCGAGCCGGAGTCAAACGCTTCCGGGATCATAAAAAGCTGAGTCCCGCTTCGAAAAACGAGCGGATATGAGTAGTGATGATCCGGGTTGTCGAGACATCGCGCTGGAGAAATCAGCGTTCCATCGGGAGAAATTTCGGCACATGAAATCCATCCGCGCGACTCTGCGTAGGAGTACTCCTCGAAAAATACCCAGTACTTGCCCTGGTGTTCAATGCCGAAAGGATCTGCCCAGAAATGCCCCTTCGAGGGCTCAATCCAGCGGAACCCCGCCAGGTCGGAATCGGCATCGAAGAGTGGTTTCGCGCCTTGCCGAATGCCGATCCGCCAGTGGTCCACCGCCTTTTTCCGGAACGGATACTTGACCGCCTTCTTCCAAAGGATGGGACCCAGCCAGCGAATCATGTCCGAGTTGGTCGGACTGCGATAAATTCTCCGCTTGCCCATATAAGGGGCAGGCGGGAGCGCCTTCTGCCGCACGTATTCCCACCCAAACTGGTGCAACTCATTCAACTTGCGGATTACCAGATCGGTCGCTCCCCAATAAGGACCGAAACGGTTTTTCGAAATGCTGAGGGTGTCTTGGGTGGCGAACAGTGATTTACATAAGACCAAGCCACCATCCAGTTCTTCCGTCAGGACCTGGAGAATTACCCCAGAAAGAGAAGATCCTTCAACCAGTTCCCAAAAGTGAGATGGACCTCCGCGATAGAAGTCGTTGTCGCCATGATGGTACGACCACACGCCAAAACGTGCAGCTTGCAGAACGCCACCATGAAGAATGTTGAAGCCAAACCGCAATAAAACGTCAAGATTCTTAGAGCGGAGCTTTTCCAGAGCGACGTCTGGAAAACGTTGAACAAAGTTTTGGCCTATGGGCTCAACCTCAATGCTGTCGATACCCGCGAGCTGAGCAGAGCAGTCCACCGGATCGAGCGGATGGTTGGCCGGCTTCTTCCGTCGGTCGAGCTGAAGGTAGGCATTGTAAAGAATGTGCTTTCTAAGCTTAGGATCAATCAAACGCCGTGCCAGCTTGTTGGCAAGCGACGCGGACGGATTCGGAACAACAGGTTTTGCGGGTGACTTGCGAAAGGCCACCAATTCTATTCTTGCGAAGTTGGAACACTGTATATCCTCGATGACTCGGGCGCAAAAGGCCGAAACTTTCGCAGTATCAAGCAGAAGGCCAATTCGTAACGGAGGGCGGACCGCAGGAGAAAGCCGGAAATACCGAATCATCAGGACCTAGATAGTAGCGTGACTTGCGATCAGCACGCAAAGAAAAGGCCGAAGGTGGACTCCGGCCTTCAAACGCTCAGAAACTGAAAACTGCGAGCGTGAAGACAAACTCACAGCCGATTTCCTACTGTCCTCCACTCGCCGCTGTCATCGCTAACGGACGACTCAATTCCATCACCAACTCCGTGCCGGCCGGCAGCATCGCCGATCTTCTCTTTCCCAGCCAATGAGCGACAGTCGCCGTGGCGCCGATCGTCCCGCCGACCAGCAAACCTTTTCCTCCACCGATCAATCCGCCAACCAGCATTCCGCCGCCAGTCCCAAATCCGATCTCAGTCAGATCTTTGCCATCATGCCCCGCGCCTTTGAACTGTCCTTCGGTATTGACATCAGTTCCGTTCCGCAGATTCGTATCCACTACCGCCGCATTCAGCATATAGCGCTCGCCATTCGGCAAAACAATAGTTTCGGGAAACATCCCGATCGTCGGCTTCCCCGCAATTCGTCGCGGCTCGGTAATTTTTGTCACCCGACCCTGCACCGTCGTTCCGATCGGAATCACCGTTTTGCCACCCAGCGTGACCGCCTCCGTTACCCGCCCCGAAAACGGATCCCCTGCCTTGTTCGAAAAAGTTGTGAGATTGTTTTCCAGCTTCACCTTAAGAGCTGTGCCCGCAGGCAACGTCTGCGCCACCGCAACTGAAGCTAACAACATCATCGTAAGCATCACTCTCTTCATCGTGCCTCCTGAAGTCTTCTCTGCGAACTTTGCGAGCCAACCCTCAGAGTTTCCGTGTGATCCTGCATCTTGAAGCGAATGTAAAGCAGGGATGAGTCTGCGACAATCTAAGAAAGAAAAATGGAACCAAAGCTGACACGTCTGAGCGCGGGGAAAAACTGCGCGGAAAAGCAGCTAAGGATTAGCCGCGAGCGGGATACGTGTGGAAGAGCGGCGCTTTCAGCGCCGCGTAAGCCGTTTGAACAAGTACCGGCTTCAGCCTCTGACAGGTACTAGGGTCCATAACCAGTCTCTCCAGCGATGGTTGACAGGTTCTTCATATTAGGAGGACACCAGTCCTCAGCCGAAAGGTTGCTTTTGCTCCTGATTTATAATCGCCGCCAATGTCGAGGACCTATAGCGGCATCGGCGAGCTTACCGGCGGCCGCCTTACTTTTTTCGCAGCGATCCGGTTTCAAGGATCAAAATAGACGACGATTTCAAGGCCACTTATTCCAGAGAGGGAAGGCATCATCCCATGACTAATATTTCTGATATTCATGCCCGCGAGGTGCTCGACT
>DAIMDJ010000001.1:23835-36369 GCA_036725905.1 Terriglobales bacterium | reverse complement strand
CACCACGGATTGTAAACGTGCGGAATCCGCTCTGCTGGAAGTAATGCTCCATCTCAGAAGCATAGATGCCGTGGGCCTTGCTTGAGTAGAGAACATGCTGGATGTGTGCCGCATCGGCGCTGCTATCCGCAGAGCGGCCCTGGTGGCGTAACCAATACTGCATCACCATAGCAATGCTGGCGGCGCCGCAGGCGTCTTTCTCCTGCTTTATGAAGGGGACGTCGAGCCAGATGGCGGGGGCTTGGGCAGAGAGCGCTGTGGGCACAATGAATCCGCAGGTGATCAGCAGCACGAAAATTGTCAGTTTCCAACGCGTGTTTCGACCTCAGGCGCTGAAGCGCGGAATCACGTACGGTGCAGGGTGGCACGACTGGAAGTCGTGCCCTTCCCAAGCCGGGCCGAAGCAAGGACCTTTCAGCAGTGCACGAGGCGCACGAAACCCTAGCGCACCGCGACGATGATCAGGACGAGCGCTGCAATACCCAGGATGATCAGCAAAATGTCGCGATCATTCAGATTTCCTGCAGCAAAATCCGCCTGTGCCTTCTGAGCGCGCGAGGCCAGTTGCGCCAGTTCGGCATCGCTCAGGGAAGAGACGGCATTCTTCACCTGAGTGGCATCCATGTGCGCGGATTGCAGAGCCTTCGTGGCTCTATCAGACGAAAGGAACTGCCTGACGCTGGCGAGATTCTGTTGCCTAACCTGCGTGGCCGATAAGGCCGCTTTCTGAAGATCAGAAGGACTCACAATGTGACTGCTGGCCTGTGCCATGAGACTTGGGGGAATCGTGAAAACCGTCACCAGCAGGCAAGCAGTCAAATACCGGGCAGACTGCCTCAGATCGAAACGCATGTCTTGCAACCTCCAATGGATTTGAGCAGAGTATGGAAATTATACCGGGCGTTGGATGCGGGAACATTGCCGGAGTTTGTCGCGGGAGCATAAATGATCAACAGTGGTTGTGAACGGTTACTTTGGGTTGCTGATGCCAATGAATCGCGCCATCTCCGATGCGACCCAGTTCGCTTCCTGCTGGTGGCAAACGAGATGACCCAAAGGAATGTGCTTCCAGTGAACCCTTAAGCAAAACCGATCACAGTTGCTCCACTGCCTTCTGCAACTCCTGCGCGATCCATTGCGGGTCGCTGTCCGAAGCAAACCGAATCGGTGATCCGATCTTCACCTTGACTTGCCAGGGGCGGGCAAGTTTTTTCCCCGCTTGCTTCAGCTCGAATAATCCATCGATTCTCATGGGGACAACAGGCACGCGCAGATTGTTCGCGAGCAGGCCGATTCCGGCTCGGAAAGGCTGTAGCTTGCCATCTGTAGTGTGGTGTCCCTCGGGAAAAACCAGAACGCTATAACCGCGATCGACTGATTCTCCTGCGTAGGCAAAGCTCTCGCGGAAACCGGCTTCGCGCGGGAGGGGAAAAAGATTCAACAGAGAAACCCCAAGCGCCCACTTCACGCGGTCGTAAGCTCTGCCAAAGAATGCTCGCTCTGGCGGTGGAGTTCGCAAAATTTCCAGCGCCTCTCCTCCCGCCGCCGTGGCCAGCTTGTGGCGAATCCGCGCCGGAAGCGCGGTTTGCACAAATCCAACGTCCACGTCGCCAATGTGATTGCAGATCACAAGCACCGGCCCGCGCACTCCGTGGAGATTCTCACGGCCCTCGATGTGCGGCCATCCGAGGAGCAACACAGCGGGACGCATCAGCAGATAATGCGTGAGCAAGCGAATCCACGTCACCGGCCAGCGTTGCGCCCATCGCGGATAGTGATAGCGCACACGCGCCGGCGGCTTGCCGCGCAGCATGGCTTCGAGATCGCCGACGGTCTTGACGGAGGTAAATTGCGTTTCGCTCAGATCCATTTGATAGCGATCTTCCAATGCGCCGAACAGTTCAACCCGGTCAAGGGAACTGAGATTTAGATCGTTTTCCAGATTTGCATCCGCACGTAGCTCGCCGGGGTTGCGTCCTGTAACGCGGGAAAGAAGTTCGGCCAGGGGGCTCGATCCAGCCGCGCTCTTTGATACAAGATTGGCTTGCACGGCTTGCAAAATTACATTGGTTCGTGGCTTCTGGGTCGAGGTGCGCGGGAAATCTTCTTCTGGCCACACGAACCACGTTCGTATGCGCTGATACTCGGCCAAAGATTGGTTCGCGCGTTGTACGACTGGTTCAGCAGCGATGCTGTCGCGCAGAATCATGACCGCGCAGGGCTCAGCATTACCATCTCGTGGCAGGCCAAGGACAACGCAATCCTTCACCTCGGGCTGTCTTCGCAGCGCCGCTTCGAGGTCTTCCGGATAAACATTCATACCGGCAGGCGTGACGATGACGTCTTTCTTTCTTCCTTTGAAATAGAGGTTGCCGTCGGGATCGAGTTCTCCTAGATCGCCGGTGCGATACCACCCTTCCTCGCCCGTGACCGGCTGAAGCTCCTGCCCATTCCAATACCCTGAGGCAACACCGCTGCCGCGCACCAGAATTTCGTTTTCCGGGCTGAGCTTGACTTCGCGTCCGGCGAGCACTTTGCCGATCGATCCTTTGCCGAGGCGAAAAGGATGATTGACGCTGATGAGAGAAGTGGTCTCGGTAAGCCCGTAACCCTGAATCACGGCAAAGCCCAGTCGTCCCCAAAATTCCTCGGTAGCGCGATCGAGCGCCGCGCCACCGGAGATGAAGGCCCAGAATTTCCATCCGAACTGGCGATGGACGCGGCGGAAAATCCACCAGCGGCGCAGGAAATGCTTGCCTTCAGCGGATCGAAAGGTCTCGCGAAATCTGTTTAACTGGCCATCCTCTTCGAGATCGAGTTCGATCTTTTCCTTGAGCGATTGCAGGATGCGCGGGACCGCGGCCAGCACCGACACATGTTCGCGGTGAATGCTACTAATTACATCGGCGGGCTTTAGCGTGTCCTGGAAAATCACTGTGCCGCCCATTAGCTGAGGAAGAAAAATTCCCAGGAACTGGCCAAAGACGTGGCTAAGCGGCAGCAGATTCAGGAAGCGTACCGGATGGACGAAGCGCTCGTACTTGAGATATTTGCGAATCTCTTCCTCAAGCGGCGTAACGTTGCCTAAGACGTTGCCGTGAGAAATCACCACGCCTTTCGGCTCGGCTGTGGTGCCAGAGGTAAAAACAATTTCCAGCGGATCACTGGTCTCGACTGGAACGGGGTTGTACGGCGCGGCCGAATGGCGTCCGAGAACCTCTTGCAGGTCATCCAGAAGCAGGGTTGGCAATCCATTCTGCGCATGCTCGCGTGAACAGACCAAGAGCTTGGTGCTGACCTTCTGCGCAACACGAAGAGCGAACTCTGGCGCGGCGGCATCGTCCATTGGAACGACGATCACTCCGCGCAGTGCGCATCCAAAAAACGCCGCCACCCACTCGGCGGAATTTGGCCCCCAAATCAGAACGCGTTCGCCTTTGGCGATTCCTCGATTTGCCAGCTCACGCGCGCAGCGAAATGCCAGTTCGGCGATCTGGCGATAGGTCCAGCGCGCAGTGCGATATCCGCGGCGCTGTACGTAGGCGTGCTGCTGGCCTCGTTGTAAAAAGCTGCCGAGATATTCGCCGATCGAGCGGCGCTCCATCGTACGGCGCCTCACTTGATAGTCTTTCCGAATCCGCAATTCTCAGCTTACCGAGGAAATAGGGCGCTTAACCGCAAAGGACGCAAGAGGATTCGCAAAGGGCGCAAAGAAATGCCATCCTCCGTACGTAGGCGGTTACGAAACTACCAAGTCGTTATTCTCTTCCTACTCCCAGCGCATCGGCCACGCGGTTGATGTAGTTGAACCATGCGGCAATCAGAGTGATCTGCAGGATCGCCTGATCGTCAAATCCCACTCCGCGCAGTTTGTCGTGATCATCTTTCCAGACCTTGGTGGCGTCTTTAGTAATTTTCACGGCGTAGTCAAGCATCGCCCGTTCTTGCGTAGTGATGGGAGCCGTTGTGTAATCTTTTTCCAAAGCTTCGACCAGATTCTTATCCAGCGTAACCCGACGCAGAAACTCTGCGTGCGATTCGATTCAATAGACGCACCGGTTCGTGACTGAAACAACGGTCGTGATCATCTCGTGTTGGCGGCGGCTGAGTGGAAGCTCAAGGGACATCAGGCTGCCGAAGGTCGCAAAGGCGTGATACAGCGCATCCGGAATCAGACTGTGGGATTCAACAATCTGAGCGCCTCCGCCCTCGGCCGGATGCACCGGCATGGCGTACTCCTTCGGGTAGAGCAGCTTCTGATTTTCCATTGCGTTACGGAGCTTTTCGCTGGCTTCAGAGAGAGGGATGGTACGAATCCAAGTCATAAGGGCTTGCTTTCCAAGGGTAATTTGGGCGTAAAATTTTGCTGGTCAGTAACCCTACACGGAAAATCCCTGGTGTGCCAAGCCCTGAATCTCTCAGGCGGCCAGGACTTGGACGACAGATTCATTCGCGGATTCCCGGAGGATCAGGTCGATGAGCATCATGGTCTGGAAGATTCTGCGCAAGCTGCCGAAGCCCCTGTTGCTCTTGTTGTCCTTACTTCTGTTGGCAGCTACTGTGCGCGCGTAACCGAACTGCTCGCAACGGCACTTTCCACCAGGGCGTGCTCGATTGATCATGGAAGCGGCGAGCTACGCTCGCTGGACAGAGGGCGGCTGTCCCTACGTGGTTCCTGTAGGTCCGAGCAACGAAGCCCCAAGTGCCCAAGGTAATCGGTCGTACACTCCCTTTTGGTAACCCTTGGTAACCATACGATTCTGGGCCGTGCGCCTTACAATGGCCCTGTCCGAAAGACCATCCGCGACTGATCCTCAGGTTCATCGCAGGGTGGGAATCCGCCGGTGAACTCCCGAACGACTCTGTTGCTGGCGGAGGAACCGGAGCCGGAGTCCGCACTCATATGGCATTTGGTTTTGGGTTCAACAAGCAGAAGGCTCTCAGCTCTGCGGAGAAGTTTGTCCAGCAGGGGAAACTGCAGAATGCCATCACTGAGTATGAAAAGGTCCTGAAGGCTGATCCGAAAGATCTCACCGTCTCGAACACGGTTGGCGACCTGTACGCGCGGCTCGGCCAAAACGACAAGGCGATTACCTGCTTCAAGAGCGTTGGCGATGCCTACGCTTCTCAGGGTTTCACAGTAAAAGCCATCGCGATGTACAAGAAGCTCACCAAGCTTAAACCCGCGCTGGAAAGCGTGTTGCGGCTGGCTGAGCTTTATACGCAGCAGGGCTTGTTCAACGACGCCCGCGCTCAATATCTGCAGGTGGCAGAAGAATTCCTCAAGACCGGCGATCTGGAGCAAGCGGTCCGGATTTTCCAGAAGACTCTGGAAATGGATCCGGAAAACACCGCCATGCGCATGCGTTTGGCGGAAGCCTATATCCGGCTGGGGAAAAAGACAGAGGCGATGCAGATTTTTGCCTCTGCCGCTGATACGTTGCGGTCACGCGGTCAGCCCAACGCAATTGAAGAAATTGTGCAACGCATGCTGAAGCTCGATCCGGGCAACAGCTATGCATTGCTGCTGCGTGGACGCAGCGCGCTGGATGCGGGCGATGTGGCGGGCGCAATCAAGAATCTGGAAAAAGTAGCCGATCTCGACACCCACCCGGATGGGCTCCGCACCCTCCTGCAAGCCTATATCCAGAGTGGAAGAATGCCGGAAGCCGGCAATCTGGCGGCGAAGCTGGCTCACGTCCACAACGACGTGACGGCGATCGTAGAGTACGCCAACGCACTCGTTTCCGCCGGGCGTTTTGATGAAATGTTGCAGGTCTACCGGCAACATTCTGACCGGCTGCTCGCTGGTGATTCCGCCAAGGTGCTGGAAAGCCTGCATTCGGCCATCGGGCACGTACGCGAAAATCCCACGGCCCTGGAAGCATTGCTCGAACTGTTGCAAAAGGCGGGAGATACAACCCACATCACAGAAGTTTACGAGTTGCTGGCGCACGGCTACGTGCAATCGGGAGAGCTGGAAAAAGCGCGCGATTATTATCTGAAGCTCACGCAGTTAGAGCCGCAGAACCAGTTGCACACCCGGAATTATCAGCAGGTGCTGGCGCGCCTGGGCGGAACGACCACTAGTTCTCATCTGATTACGGCCGAAGAGGGGGCTGTTCTGGTGGATGAGCTGGAAGCGACCGCGCCCTTTATTGACCAGCGTTATCCAGATGAAATCGCCCTGGCGATTCGGGCGGCGCTCACCGATGCCGAGCTTTTCGTGTCCTATAACATGCCAGCCAAGGCGCTGGGGCCACTGCTCTCCGCCTTGCCAAAGGCTTCGCGCGATTTGCGCCTGAACCAGCGCCTGGCGGCATTGCACACACGCGCGGGGCGCTTCGCCGAAGCGGCCGTTTGCTGCCGCACCCTGGAATCTATCTATCACGACGCTGGCCATCCCGATGATGCTCATCGCTATGGAGAGATTGCAGGCAAGTATGAAGAACGCGCCGGGCTTGCCGTCGAACCCGCAGTGGAGGTCGAAGCCGCCAGCGCCGCGGTGACCGCTCCATCGTCCTTGGCCGCTCCTGCGCCGGCTCCAGCGGCCTCGGGTCTGTTCTGGCACGACCCCGCCGCAACTAAATCTCACGACACAACTGAATTCGACGTGCAGGCGGCTCCGGTACCTGCTGAAGATGAAATCGATATCTCGGAAGAGTGGGACGGCGAACTCGTCGAAGAGCCGGAATCGGCGCCAGCCGCCGAAGTAGTTGCCTCTGCGAAGAAGCCTGTGGCGGTTGAGGCCAAAGCCGCCGAGGAGACCATCGAAGAGATTCGCTTCTACCTGGCGCAATCGATGATCGAGCAGGCGCGGGCAGTGTTTGCCAGGCTGCTAAAGCTCAAGCCCAGCGCGGCCACGGTATCAGCACTGCGCGAGGAAATCGAAGCTGCAACCGCACAAGTGGCGGGGATTGAGCCGGAGGCTATCGAGGAGGTTTCGGTAGAAGAGGCGGAGGCCCCAGCGGAGGAGATCACGCCTCCTCCCATGCCGAAACAGAAACCGGGTGTACTGAAAGAGTTTGTTTCCAATCTCGAATCTTCGCTCGGGGAAGGATTCCTCCCGCAAACAACCGCCAAGGAAATTACCCCGCACCCAGCGCCTGCCATGGCTGAGGTTGCGCAAGCGGCCGGTCAGCCGGGGCACGCAGGCGTGCTCGGCGAGTTCGTTTCCGATCTTGAGGCTTCTTTAGGCGACAGTTTCTTGCCGCACGCGCCCGTGCCGCAGACGCAGGTTGAAGCCGTACCGGCGGCTGCGCACTCGGCTATCGCGGTTGCCGCCACTGCGGCTCCTGCTGCACCCATGGCTTCCGCAGCCGCTGCTGCGCCTGCCCCCCAGCCTGGCGCTCCGACCTTTACTTATCAACCTGCCAAAATACGGCCTCTAGCTCCGCAAAAGCCCGCCGCACCTCTCAGCACTGGCGCGGGCGTGGACCTTGCCGATATGTTCGGAGAGCTGAAGCAGGAGCTGGAAGAAGATACGGCAGCGGCTCAGGAAGATCCTGAAACTCACTACAACCTCGGCGTCGCGTTCCGCGAGATGGGGCTGCTGGATGAAGCCATTGCAGAATTGCAGAAGGTCTGCCAGGCTGTCGATCGCGGGCACACTTTTGCGCAGACAATGCAGACATATACCTGGCTGGCGCAGTGCTTCCTCGACAAAGGCGTGCCGGAAGCCGCGATCCGTTGGTACGAACGAGCGCTCAAGCTTGCTGGCATCGACGAAGAAACCCGCATTGCTTTAAATTACGAACTCGCCTCCGCCTACGAGAACGCTGGAAATAAAACCGCTGCCTTGAGCCACTTCATGGAGGTTTACGGCAGCAACATCGATTACCGCGATGTGGCGGAGCGCATCAAGGCCCTGAAGTCGTAAAATGACCGAATGGGTCGTGACTCGAATCGGCGCACGCGAAGTGCGGGCTTGCGCGGAGGCAGGGCGTGAACGCCGATCCCAACGTTCCTCTTAATCAGATGCCCGGCTCGCTGGGGAGTGAACTGCCGCATAGTGCTGGGGTGCTCGATGAATCTCCCCAAGATTCCGAAGCCCATCGCTACACAGGTGTTCAGCTCTGGATGAGACGGCTGGCTGTCCTGATGTTCGTCTTCCTATGCGCCGCTGCGGGTGTACTGCTGGTCATCCTGCCGTGGCGACCGGAATGGACTGACAATCATTTACTTCTAGGCTCTCCGTGGCTTCGCGCGTTTGTTTCTAGCGGATTCGTGCGGGGCTTGTGCAGCGGCCTTGGGTTACTCGATATCTGGATTGGGTTCTGGGAAGCCGTGCATTATCACGAATAAGACCTTCTTAATGTTAGCTATGCCGAAGAACGATTGGAACTTCTAAGCCATCCATCGAAAGACCTCAATTCATGACAGATCAGAAACTGAAACCTGCGCCGCTGGCCTACGAGAACGAGCCATTTCTCAACAGTCCGGATGGGCGAATTCTGCGCATCCTGGCCGAATATAGCGAGCCGCTGTCGCGCTTCCGTCGCGAGCAAATTCAGGATACGGTGGTTTTTTTTGGCTCGGCACGATTTCGCAGCCGGTCTGACGCGCAAAAAACGCTAACCGAACTGGAGAAAGGCTTGGGGCACGAGCGGGCAGCGATCGAACACAAACGCGCGCTGACGTCCGTGGACATGGCTCGTTATTACGAGGAAGCGCGCCGTCTGGCGTTTCTCCTGACTCAATGGTCGCGCGAGATTCCTGCGCGGCGCCACCGTTTCGTGGTCACGACCGGCGGCGGACCCGGCATTATGGAAGCTGCCAACCTGGGGGCACGTGAGGCTGGCGGGAAGACAATCGGATTGAACATCAACCTGCCTTTCGAGCAGTACCCGAACCCTTACATCACGCCGTCATTGAATTTTGAATTTCATTACTTTTTTATGCGGAAGTTCTGGTTCGCGTACCTGGCCAAGGCGCTGGTGATCTTCCCAGGCGGATTTGGAACGTTGGACGAGCTGTTCGAAATCCTTACCCTCGCTCAGACCCAGAAACTGGCAAAGAAGATTCTGGTTGTGATCTATGGCAGCGAATATTGGAATCGCGTGATCAACTTTCAGGCTTTGGCTGATTCTGGCACTATCTCTCCGCAAGACATGGAATTGTTCAAGATGGTTGACTCGCCAGAAGAGGGTTTCGAGTATCTGCGGGATGGGCTGACCAAGTACCACCTCGGGCCGCTGCAGCCGAAGAGGGTAGGAGAAGCGGTTCCGGAGATCGCGAAAACGAACCCTTGAGCGCACAGATACTTAGCGGCGTTTACGCTAAAAATCTCTAACCGCGAAGAACGTTAAGTAAGGCACGCAAAGTTCGCAAGGAAAAAACCTCCTGGCGGGCGGCTCGAAGCTCCATTGCTGCTCTGTTACATCACCGATCGCAAGCAGTTCTCCGAGGACGAAGCTACGCGTCGGCGCTTGCTGCTGCAGAAGATCGCTGACGCTGCACGCTGCGGAGTCGATTTCATTCAGCTGCGCGAAAAGGATCTCTCAGCGCGCGAACTTGAAGCGCTGGCTCGCGAGGCTGTTGGCATCGTCCAGAAGAATGTGGGAGCCGAGAACCGGGAGTCGGGAACTCGCCTGCTGATCAATTCGCGCACAGATATCGCGATCGCCGTGGGTGCAGATGGCGTTCACCTTCGCTCGGATGATCTTTCTCCATCGCATGTGCGAGCTATCTGGGCGGAGCCTGGCACGGGCACGCGAGCCCGGGTGACGGTCAGCGTCTCCTGCCACTCGCCCGAGGACGTACGCCGTGCGGCAGCAGACGGAGCCGACTTTGTCTTGTTCGGCCCTGTACTTAAGAAACAAGGCGCTGCGCAAATTGGCCCCGCAAGTCTTGAAAATCTCCGCCGCGCTTGCCGCGAAAATATTCCCGTGCTCGCGCTGGGTGGGATCACCCTCGAGAATGCTCGAGCCTGCCTGGATGCTGGCGCCGCCGGGGTCGCTGGGATTCGGCTATTCCAGGAGAACGACATCAGCAAGGTTGTTGAGTTGCTGCGATAGCCGGATCGGGCTCAGTCGAGCGGGACCTTAGCCCAGAAATCAGCAGACGATTCGACCGGAACGATCTCAAAGTCGGTCAGGTCATCCCAGCGGCTGGTCCAAGTCTTGAGTAATTCCGAATCCCGCGCTTCCATGATCTGAAAGCAGCGCATGCCTCCCGAATCGACCCAGCTCGCCTGATAGTCGACGCCCTCGGGCAACATTCGGCCGCTCTGCTTGAAGCGCTTACCCACTGCGACAGCATCGCCATTTCTGAAGTTTTCAATGACCATAAAGAGCATGGAACGGAGTGTATCCCAGTCTGGCAAGCTTCAAAATTGACCTTCGCACATCCGCAATGCAACTGTCAAAGCCCGATGTGGTAGATTGAAAATTCCTCGGCTGCGGAACCCCGCCGCTGCGAAATTAGCAGGAGAAATAAGCTCTTGGCACTATCCCAGGACGCGCTCTGGTACAAGGACGCGATCATCTATCAGGTTCACGTCCGTGCGTTCTATGACAGTACGGGGGACGGCGTCGGGGATTTCCGCGGACTCGCGCAGAAACTGGATTACCTGCAGGAGCTCGGCATTAATGCTCTCTGGCTGATGCCGTTCTTTCCTTCTCCGCTGCGCGATGACGGCTACGATATTTCGGATTACCGCTCGGTCCATCCTAGCTATGGCGCTTTAGATGATTTCAAAATCTTCCTCGAAGCGGCCCACCAACGCGGCATTCGCGTAATCATCGAGATGGTGCTGAACCATACTTCGAATCAGCATCCTTGGTTTCAGGAGTCTCGCAGTTCGCTTAACAACCCGAAACGGGATTGGTACGTCTGGAGTGAGACTGACACTCGGTATCGTGGCACGCGAATCATCTTTCTGGATACCGAGCTCTCCAACTGGGCTTGGGACCCAGTTTCCAAGCAATACTATTGGCACCGCTTTTTCAGCCATCAGCCGGATTTGAACTACGACAACCCTGCCGTGCGCGAAGAGATGTGGAACGTGATGAAGTTCTGGCTGGAAATGGGAGTGGACGCATTCCGCCTGGACGCGGTTCCTTACCTGGTGGAACGGGAGGGCACGAATTGCGAAAATCTGCCAGAGACGCACGCGATCATGAAGGATTTTCGAACCCGACTGGATCGAGAGTTTCCGGGAAGAATGTTTCTCGCTGAGGCCAATCAGTGGCCCGCCGATCTTCGCCCCTATTTCGGGGACGGCGATGAATTTCACATGGCGTTCAATTTTCCGTTGATGCCTCGGATGTTCATGGGGCTAAAGCTGGAGGATCGCAAGCCGATTACTGAGATACTGCAGCAGACGCCGGCGATTCCCGAGAACTGCCAGTGGTGCCTCTTTTTGCGCAATCACGACGAACTCACACTGGAGATGGTGACCGACATAGAGCGCGACTACATGTACGACGAGTACGCGCGCGAAAAGAGCATGCGCCTGAACCTCGGAATCCGGCGCCGGCTTGCACCGCTGCTGGATAATGACCGCCGCCGCATGGAACTGATGAACGGCATTCTCATGTCACTGCCCGGGACCCCCATTATTTATTACGGCGATGAAATCGGCATGGGGGATAACGTCAATCTAGGGGACCGCAACGGGGTACGCACGCCTATGCAGTGGGACGGGGGGTGGAATGGCGGCTTTTCCGCCGCTGATCCAGAGGCTCTCTACTCACCGCTCATGCTCAATCCCGTATACGGGTACCAGGCGGTGAATGTGCAGTCGCAGAAGCGCTTCGAGCACTCGCTGCTTTCCTGGATGAAGCGCATCATCAGGGCGCGCAAATCGCTGCCGGTTTTTGGCCGGGGCACGATCGAGTTTCTCTATCCTGCGAATCATCGCGTGCTGGCGTATGTGCGACAGTTCGGAAAAGACACGATTCTGGTAGTGAACAACCTTTCCAACTCCGCACAAGCGGTAGAACTTGATCTTCGCCCCTATAAAGGAAATATTCTGATTGAGATGTTCGGCAGAAATCCGTTCCCGAGAATCGGGGACTTGCCATATCTTCTAACCATGGGACCATATCAGTTTTATTGGTTCCGGCTGCGAAGGATTTAGCGGGCATGCGTAGAGGCGGGTGCCCTCACCCGCCCAAACTGAGCACGGCTTGGCAGATTTGCCAAATTGAAGCTGCTCTTTGCGAGCGTTTGCTCTCCGCCCGGACGAGGGCGTCCGGGCCTACGTGGACATTTAGGAGGCGTTTTGCCCGAAGAAACCATTCTCACGGATGATTTTCTTCGTGAACTGATCAACGTCGGTGAGGTCGACATTCTTATCGGGGTGCCGACGTACAACGACGCGAAGACGGTCGGTCAAGTCGTGCAGGCGATCCGTGCCGGTCTGCTGAAATACTTCCCCCGGCAGCGCGCCGTCATCGTCAACGCGGACGGTGGCTCGCGCGATGGCAGCCAGGAATTGGTTCGCGCCGCTTCCATCAGCGATTTGCAACATGCCTCGAACGTCTATGCTCTCCGCACTCTGCATTGCGTCAGCACAGAGTATTCCGGTGG
>DAIMDJ010000001.1:4614-23735 GCA_036725905.1 Terriglobales bacterium | reverse complement strand
GTGCGGGAGCCCTATCCGCTGGATTTTGCATTTTCAGGGCGACTGGCGACTCACTTTCTCGGGCAGGACTTGTGGTCACAGGAGGCAGGCCGGATCGGGGCGGAAATCTATCTCACGATTTCGGCAATTGCGGGCGGGTTCCGCCTCGCGCAGAGCTTCCTCGGACCGAGAGCGCATGTGGAATACGCTGCTTCCGATTTGGTTGTGGCGATGCGGCGAAGTGTGGGTGTGCTGTTCTGGTCGCTGGAACAAAATGGCTCCGTGTGGCAAGTTCAAGCAGAGTCGCAGCCGATTCCAACCATCGGTCCCGATCATGAGTTAAGCGCAGAGCCGCTGCGCGTTAACCCCAAGCGCCTGCACGAAATGTTTGTGCGTGGCGTGGCCGAATTGGAGCCGGTGCTCAAATCGATATTGTCCGAGGCCACTCTCTCCGAATTGCAACGCGCCGCCGCTTTCCCGGAAGAAGATTTTCGCTATTCAGATGAGCTGTGGGTGCGCACAGCGTATGAATTTGCTTCGGCGTACCACAAAGCGGTGATGAGTCGCGATCACATCGTGCAGGCTTTGGTGCCGCTGTATCGCGGAAAGGCACACACGTTTCTGCTCGAAAACCGGGACGCCTCGTGCGAGGAAGTGGAGTCGAATGTCGAAAGGCTCTGCGTGACGTTCGAGAAGCGAAAGCCGTCCTTACTGGAAATGTGGGACGGGAGGAAGTGAGGTCAATATGTGGCAGACGATTATCAAAGAACTGACACAGGCCACGCTGGACATGGTGCACGGCATTTTGCAATTTCTACCGCGTCTGGCAGGGATGCTGATTGTTGTGGTGTTCGGATGGGTGATTGCTTACATCCTGAAATCGATCCTGCGTACCATCCTACGGCTGGCGCGTTTCGACAAGCTGTCTGAGGACGCGGGCGCCGCGCAACTGCTAAAACGGGCCGCATTGCCCTCTTCCACCGAGTTGCTTAGCCGGTTCGTTTTTTGGGTAGCGTGGATTGGGTTCATTTTGATCGGCGTCAGCGTGCTCGGGATCGTCGGGTTGCAGGAGCACGTTGCCCGCTTCTTTGGATTTTTGCCGCGGCTGTTCGCGGCTCTGTTTGTATTCTTCTTCGGGCTGCTCGGCGCCAGCTTCTTTTCGCGCGCGGCGCTGCTGGCAGCCGTCAACGCAGACCTGCCGTCGCCTCGGCTGATTGCTTCGACCATACGCACCATCATTATTGTGTTTGCGGTTTCGATGGGCTTTGAGGAGCTTGGTATTGGCGAGCACACGACGCTGGTCGCCTTCGCCATTGTCTTCGGAGCGCTGATGCTGGGGTTGGCGCTGGCGTTCGGACTGGGAGGCCGCGATTTAGCCCGGCATTTTCTGGAGAGGAGATTTGTTCACGAGAGGCGGGAAGAAAAAGAAGATGAGCTTTCGCCGCTGTGAATGTGAAGCTTCAGGGATGAACTTTTACACAGCCAGCGGGAATTGCCCCACAAGGCCTGACTAATATCGTTCACCTGCATCCAGCCAGTTCTCCCTGAAAATTCACAGGGAGCAGTGTTGAAATTGGAGCGCCGCTCCCTCTGCATCTCAATAACTTATCTTGTTGGGTTTTTCTTCCCACGCCCGAAACGCTGCTAGAGCCTCTTCGCGCATCATCTGGATCATCGGAATCCGGCGTGTGGAGTAGGGCTGAGTGATTTCCCGGTAGATCAGCAAATCGTCAAAGCCGACTGTGGATGCATCCGTGGCGTGAGTAGCAAAATAAATGCGAGATAAGTGGGCCCAATAGATCGCGCCCAGGCACATGGGGCAGGGTTCACAGGATGTGTAAATCTCGCAACCAAGTAATTGGAAGACGCTGAGTTTCCGGCACGCCTCCCGGATGGCGATCACTTCCGCGTGTGCGGTGGGATCATGCGTCGAGGTGACCTGATTCGTGCCTTCGGCAATAATGCTGCCATTCTTCACGATAACGGCACCGAAAGGTCCGCCCCGATCAGAATGGACGTTCTCGATGGAGAGTTGAATGGCACGCGCCATGAAAGGCTGATCCATGTTGTCGCTCTAGCAAAATGGGGTGGTGCCGTTTGGGCACCGGAAAACTGCGAACTTGCGCGCTTCAGTCGACATTGGCTCTTACGCAGCCGCTTCGCTGAAAGCGAGTATAAAGCCGGGAATCAAAGTTGGTAAAACGTTCTCTTGAATTGGGCGGCGTGGAAATAGTGCTGAATCAATCTGGCTTGAAACGACCCAGTGGTGGGAAATGCGAAATGTTGAAAAAGCATGACTCACGCGATACGCTCTGCCTCTTGAGTCAAGCTTAGGAGGAGGTTTGCAGGCTTTTCTCTCCCAACGAGTGGTTACTCCCGGCGGAATCCAGCCCGCGGCGATATTGGTGGAAGCAGGACAGATCCAGTCCGTCGTGCCGCCAGACGGAGTCCCCGTGCGAGTCGAGACGCACGATTTCGGCGAGGCAGCGATTCTTCCGGGTCTTGTGGACTCCCATGTGCACATAAACGATCCCGGTCGTGCGGATTGGGAGGGGTTCGAAACCGCCACGCGGGCGGCGGCTGCGGGCGGCTACACCTTGCTGGTGGATATGCCCTTGAACTGCCTGCCAGCAACCACTTCGGTTTTCGGGCTTGAGTTGAAGCGTGCGGCGGCACGGGAACGATGCCGAGTAGACTGGGCAGCCTGGGGCGGCGTTGTCCACCACAATCAGGACGACATCGCGGCGCTCGCAGCGGCGGGAGTGCTGGGGTTCAAGTGCTTTCTTGTTCATCCAGGTATCGACGGCTTCACGATGGTCACCGAGCAACAGCTCAAAGCCGCTTTGCCCCATGTTGCGCGGACGGGCTTGCCACTGCTGGTGCACGCGGAACTTCCTGGTCCGATCGATAAAGTCACCGAAACTCTGGTGCATGCCGACTGGAGGCGGTACGCGACGTACCTCCAGTCGCGGCCCGATGAGGCAGAGTTGTCCGCCATTCGGCTGTTGTTGTCGCTGTGCCGTCAGTACAAATTCCGCTTACACATTGTTCACCTCTCGACCAGCCAGGCTCTTCGCGAATTGAGCGCCGCTCGCTCCGAGTTGCTTCCGGTGAGTGTCGAAACCTGCCCGCATTATCTGCATCTCGCCTCTGAGACGATCGGGGAGGGGGCCACACTCCACAAGTGCGCGCCACCAATCCGGAGCCGGGAAAACCGTGAACAACTGTGGCAAGGACTAAGAGATGGAATCATCGACTTGATCGCGACTGACCATTCGCCTTGTCCCCCGGAGATGAAGCGGCTGGATGAGGGTAATTTCAAAACCGCTTGGGGCGGTATTTCAAGCCTTTCTGTTGCTCTGCCGGTGATCTGGACCGAGGCAAGCAGCCGCGGATTTTCGCTACTCGACATCGCGCACTGGATGGCGGAAGGCCCCGCGCGGCTAGCCGGATGCCATCTCCGCAAGGGACGAATTGCCGCAGGATACGACGCGGACCTCGTAGTATTCGATCCGTACAGCGAGTTCTTACTAAGCAAGGAGCGGCTGCATTACCGGCATCCAGTTTCTCCGTACCTTGGAGAGACATTGCGCGGGATAGTGAAGACCACCTACCTGCGAGGAACCCTTGTCTTTGCGCAAGGCGAGTTTCCCGGCGTGCCTATCGGTCGCGAATTTCGGCCGGATTCGTGAGCGACTGGCAGGCAAATCGAGGACACGGACTTTTCTATCGGTAAATCAAAACACTTCCAGCCAGGTGTGAGGCGCCTGTCATACACTATCCACATCGCAAATCACGGTTCTTGGCCCTAAGTGCCGCCCGTGGTTGGCGGCGATCAAGGTCCCGGATGAATAACAATCCCATCGTTGGCGTGTCAGTTCCGCGAAAAGAAGGACGCGACAAGGTAACCGGCCAGGCGCAATACGTCGACGATATGGTTCTGCCGAACATGTTATATGGGGCGACTGTTCGCAGTGAGATTCCCCGAGGCAGGATCAAGCAGATCACGTTCGGCCCAGGAATCGCCTGGGACGAATTCGTGATCGTGTCTGCGAAAGACATTCCTGGGAAAAATTGCGTCGCGCTCATCGCAGACGATCAGCCTTGCCTGGCAGAGCAATACATTAACCATCCCGAGGAGCCCATTTTATTGCTGGCACATTCAGATCGCCACGCGCTGCCGAAGGCCATCAATGCCATATCTATTGAATATGATGTTCTGCCGGCCATCTTCACGATGGAAGAAAGCGAGCGGTGCTCTGAGATCATCTGGGGCTCCGACAATACATTCAAAATGTATGTGATTGAAAAGGGCGACGTCGAAAGCGTCTGGGCAAAAGCCGACTACATCGTGGAAGGGGAATACAGGACCGGGGCACAGGAGCAGCTTTACATCGAAAACAACGGGATGATCGCGGTGTTTGATCCGGGGAACGGCATTACGGTGTGGGGCTCGTTGCAGTGTCCTTACTACGTGCATAAAGCGTTGATGAACCTGTGCAATCTGCCGGCCGAAAAAGTTCGTGTGGTACAGGTGGAGACAGGAGGGGCTTTTGGGGGTAAAGAAGATTACCCGTCGGTGATCGCCGGACACGCCGCGCTATTGGCGATCAAGTCCGGAAGGCCGGTGAAGATCATTTATGACCGCATGGAAGATATGGCCGCTACCACAAAGCGGCACCCCTCGCGCACGCGTCACCGCACCGCTGTGGCCAAAGACGGAAAGATCCTGGGTGGAACTATCGACTTTACGATTGATGGGGGAGCGTACACAACACTGTCGCCCGTGGTTCTTTCCCGCGGCGCGATTCACGCCGGCGGTCCCTACTATTGGCCAAATGTCCGAATCCGCGCGAAGGCAGTCGCCACCAACGTGCCGCCTCACGGGGCATTTCGCGGTTTCGGAGCACCGCAAAGCCTCTTTGCCATGGAGCGTCACATGGACCGCATTGCGCAGGCAGTAGGCCTTTCGCCGATCGAGGTGCGACGGCGGAACTTTCTGAGGCCGGGACAAACGACAACTACCGATCAGGAGGTGCGCGAGCCGATCGATCTCGCGAAACTGCTCGACCGCGCACTGGAGCTCTCAGACTATCGCTCCAAGAAACAGCGCTTCGCGAAAGAGAATCAGAGCAGAACCATGAAGAAGGGGATCGGCATAGCAGCTTTCCTGCACGGGGCGGGCTTCACCGGATCAGGAGAGCGTTACCTCAGTTCTGTGGTCGGTGTGGAAGGCTGTGCCGACGGCAAGGTGCGCGTTTTGGTCTCGAGCACAGAATTCGGCCAAGGCACGAAAACCGTTCTCTCGCAAATCGCGGCTGAAACACTGGGACTGGGTTATGAAGACGTGGATGTTGCCCCAGCGGATACGATGGAGGTCCCGAACAGCGGTCCCACTGTCGCATCACGCACGGTCATGGTCGTGGGCAAACTGGTGCATTCGGCGGCCGTTGGGATCAAGCAGACATTGAAGCAGTGCGGCTTGCTCGGCGACTCATACTCGCCTGAAGAGTTTCGTGCGGCGTGCCGCAACTATCGTGCTTCTCACGGAGAGTTCCGCTCGTGGGCACGTTATGAGGCGCCGCCCGGCATTTTCTGGGATGATCAAAAGTACTGCGGAGAAGCATACGCGGCATTTGCCTGGGCGGTTTATATCGCTGCAGTCACTGTTGACCTGACGACGTACAGCGTATCTGTGGACGACTTCGTCGCGCTGCAGGAAGTTGGCCGCGTTCTCCACCCGGTCCTTGCTAGAGGACAAATCACCGGTGGCATCGCTCAGGCTATAGGCCTCAGCCTTTATGAGAAAGTGATTTGGCAGAATGGGCGCATGCAGAACTCCCAAATGACGAACTACATCATGCCGACATCGTCTGACCTGCCTCCGATCCGGGTGTTCTTTGAGGAATTAGGCAATATCCACGGCGCCTTTGGCGCGAAAGGAATCGGCGAGCTCCCAATGGATGGTCCAGCCCCGGCCATTGCCAACGCTGTCGGAGACGCACTGTGCGCGCCTTGCGATTCCGTTCCCCTGCTTCCAGAAGACATTTTCAATATGCTCGCGGCGAGGTCCCGGCCGGAAGACGAGGCACTTTCCGCCGACGGTCGCCGATGACCAACTCCTCTGCAATTTCAGCCAAGTGCGAAATCTCCTTCACGGTGAATGGCGAGCGGAAGACGGTATCCGCCTATCCGATGGAACGATTGCTTGACGTGTTGCGCCAACACCTCGGATTGACCGGCCCAAAGGAGGGTTGCGGAGAGGGCGAGTGTGGTTCTTGCTCGATATCGATAGACGGCGTCCTGGTGAATAGTTGCCTCGTACCGCTTCTCCAAGCGAAAGGCGCTCAGATTCTCACGATTGAGGGGCTCGCCGGCGACCATTTGCACAAGCTGCAGCAAGCATTCTTGGATTGCGGCGCAGCGCAATGCGGCATCTGCACGCCTGGAATGATCCTCGCGGCATTACACCTGTTGGACAAGAAGCCTGCGCCGACGATGGAAGAAATCCGCGAAGGACTCTCGGGCAATCTGTGCCGCTGCACAGGGTACATGCAGATTTTCGAAGCGGTGGCAGATGCGGCGCGCCGCCAGATAACAAGATGAGGTCCGATCCTCAGGATTATCAACTCATAGCGCCCGGCACTCTGCACGCGGTCGTGTCGCTCCTGGCGAAGGAGCCGGGTGCATGGCTTCCTATAGCGGGTGGCACGGATGTGATGGTGCTATACGCGGCGGGGAAATTGCCCGCGCGGAAGTTAGTCAACATTTGGAATCTTCCGGAGTTGCGACGTATCGAGGTTTTTTCAGATGAAATTCGAATTGGCGCAGGCTGTACCTATACCGAACTCCGTGAACAAGAAATCGTAGGACGTGAGTTTCCTTTGCTAGCTCGCGCCGCTGCCTGGACCGGAGGAATCGCCAATCAGAATCGCGGAACCATCGGGGGCAATATCGTCAATGCCTCGCCTGCAGCGGATTCGCTGCCTGCGTTGCTGGTGTATGAAGCGGAGTTGATCCTCGTATCCATTCGGGGCGAGCGTCGAGTGCCCTACTTGGGCTTCCACACCGGTTACAAAACCACCAAGCTGGCCGCTGATGAACTGGTGCGAGCCGTGTCCCTTCGAAGGCGGTTTTCTGAATATCTTCACCACGCACGGAAGGTCGGGGCGCGCAGCGCACAAGCGATCTCCAAGGTGTGCATCGCGGCACTGGGCCGGCGGCTTGCGGACGGCCTGGTGGACGATGTCCGCATCGCTCTGGGAAGCGTGGCGCCCGTTCCACTTCGCTTGATCGACACCGAACGCGAGGTGAAAGGAAGAGGCATCGATTCACTGCGCGTGACTCTGGCGGGAAAAGTAGCGGCCTCAGAGATTCGGCCGATCGACGACATTCGATCCACGGCGAGGTATCGCACAGAGGTGGCGAAAAACCTTGTAGAAGAATTCCTGCTCCGGCTAGGCACAGGGGCACAGTGAGCACAGTGCTGGAGGATTGGAATCGCCAATCGGTCGAGCAAGCCATAGGCGCTATCCTGCCGTGCTGCGGGTCACAGGCTTGGGCGCGCGGGATGGCCGTTCAGAGACCGCTGGTGGACGAGGCATCTCTGCTAGCAGCATCTGACGAAACATGGCACAATCTGACCCAATCCGATTGGATGGAAGCGTTCCAAAGCCATCCGCGGATCGGGGAGTCGAACGCACGGCAATTTGCTCCGTCGCAAGCGGCAGCGTGGTCGGCGCATGAGCAAAAAAGAATCGCCGATGCCGAGACCGCGGTTAAGATCGCTCTCGAGGAAGGCAATCGCGAGTACGAGCGGCGGTTCGATCGTATCTTTATCGTCTGCGCGACCGGTAAATCAGCAGCAGAAATTCTGGAGATCCTGCGGCGACGGCTGCAAAATGATGCAGAAACCGAACTTCGCGAAGCCGCCGAGCAGCAGCGGCAGATCACACAAATCCGGTTAAGAAAATGGCTTCAGGGATGAAACGGATTTCGACGCACATTCTCGATCTTGCCCTTGGCAAGCCAGCGCCCGACGTGCAGGTACGATTGGAACGGCAGGAAGCCTCCGGCGGTTGGCACCTGCTGGCTTCGGCGCAAACGGATCGGGACGGACGATGCAGCCAATTGCTGCCTAAAACAGAAGATCTCTCCGACGGGCTTTACCGACTGGCATTCGATACCGCAAGCCACTATGCCTCTCAGAAAACCGAAACGTTGTTTCCTGTGGTCGAAATAACGTTTCGCGTGCGGAAGGGCGAATCTCAGTTCCACATTCCGCTACTGCTGAGTCCGAACGGGTACACAACTTACCGGGGAAGCTGAAGCATGTATGAATCTGCCCAGGAGTCCAGCAAGTGACTTCTTCCGTCAGAGAATGGTTTAATCTCGGCGTGCGCTGGTTCCACGTTTTTGCCGGGATCATGTGGGTTGGGCAAACCTATTACTTCACGTGGCTGGACGCGCAGTTCAGCAAACTTGAGAAAAAAGCCACTGCGGGCGCGCCGCCTGCCTCCGTGTGGATGGTTCACAGCGGCGGCTTTTACGCGGTGGGGAAGAAACAATCTCTAGAGGTCGAGCCCGAGCAAGTCCGGTGGTTCCGCTGGGAAGCGCTCATGACGTGGCTGAGTGGAATGGTGCTGCTTTTTCTTGTGTACTACTTTACTGGAGGCCTCATCGATACCGATGTTGCAGATATTTCTCAAGGATGCGGTATCGCCATCGGACTGGCTGTTCTTGCCGGCGGCTGGCTCATCTACGATCTCGCCGCGCGGTCGCTTGTAGGGAAGTCCGAAGCCGCATTTGCGGGGTTTGCTCTGGTGATGACGGCTGCGATCTCGTGGGGGTTGTTGCACGCCCTAAGCGGCCGTGCGGCTTACATTCACATAGGGGCTATATTCGGTACGATCATGACCGCCAACGTGTGGTTCAGAATCCTTCCAGCACAGCGCAAAATGATCACCGCGGCAGCAGCCGGCGCCAAGTTCGATGCTTCTCTCAGCGCCCAAGCCAAGCTGCGCTCCAAGCACAATACCTTCATGGCGGTTCCAGTCGTCGTTCTAATGATCAGCAACCACTTCCCGGTGGCAACTTACGGCAATACGTATAGTTGGGAAATTCTGATCGCTCTCGTGCTTGTCGGATGGGCGGCGGGAAAGCTTATCCGTTCGTTCTAGACGAGGCGAGTTGCAGCGGCAAGGATAGAATCCAGTGCAGCGAACCGGCAAGCATTCAGATCTCGCAGATGAGGTCATTACTCGGTGCCAGCGGCTCGCCCGCTTCAGTGACGATGAGGGTAGCACGCGCCGGACGTTCCTTTCTCCCTCCATTGGGGAGTGCCACCGCGAAATCAGCCGCTGGATGGAGCCCTTCGGTGCTCAGGTTCGTGTGGACGCTGCGGGCAACTTTCGTGGATTTTATCCCGGCGAACAATCCAGTTCGCCGCGCTTGATTCTGGGCTCCCACCTCGATACGGTCCCGAATGCCGGCGCCTATGATGGCACCTTGGGAGTGGTCTTGGCCATCACTCTGTTGCAGGCATTAGAGGGAAGAAAACTTCCCTTCGGAATCGAAGTGGTCGGCTTTTCTGAAGAGGAGGGAGTGCGCTTCGGCGCGCCCTTCATCGGCAGCCGAGCGCTGGTGGGCAGCCTCGACGAGGAATTCTTGAACCGTCAAGATGAGCAAGGAATATCCGTGCGCAGAGCGATCCAGGAATTCAGACTAAATCCGGAAGAGATTTCTCGCGCTTGTATAGACGCCGACACTCTAGGGTACATTGAATTCCACATCGAGCAGGGGCCAGTCTTGGAGGAACTCGGCCGCCCATTGGGAGTTGTCGAGGCCATCGCCGGACAAAGCCGGGTCGAGTTCACATTTGTTGGCCGCGCCAACCATGCAGGGACGACTCCGATGCATCTTCGCTATGACGCAATGGCGGCTGCCGCAGAGTGGATCGGTGCGGTAGAGCGCGCGACAAAAGCTGTCCCGGGGGCGGTAGGAACCGTCGGCAAGATCGAGGCTAAACCGGGAGCGACAAACGTGATTGCTGGCATGGTGCACCTCACCCTTGATGTACGCCACCGTTCCGACGAAATTCGGACGGAGATCGTTTCGGAACTGATTCGGAAAGCAGAAAAGATTTCCGAGCGCCGCGGATTGACGCTCCGGCACAGAGTGTTGTTGTGCCAGCAGGCGGTGCCAATGGATGGGTTTCTCATTAAGGAAATTGACTTGGCGATCCGAAGGGCGGGATGCGTTCCGCATCGCATGGTCAGCGGCGCGGGTCACGATGCCATGATCCTGGCAGAAAAGGTTCCGGCGGCCATGGTTTTCTTGCGAACACCGGGCGGGATCAGCCACGATCCAGCAGAATCGGTCATAGCAGAAGATGTCGACAAGGCCATCGAATGTGGATTGCACCTTCTCGATCAGCTGGCGGCGTCGCCCGTATTTCAGAAAAGGAAGAACCGTGCATAATCTTGGACAGACGCGCAGTTCTCACCAACACAATCATCTCCTGCTGACCGCGGATACTTTTGTCCGCACCACCCTACCAGGCATGCGCAAGTGCGTCGCTATCGTGCATGTCGGTCCGGCCTTGGGTACAAGATTCACCGAGTACACCGCTGAATTCGAAGCCGGTGGGGAACTGGGAAGCACCGCCGCGCAACGATTTGTGTTCATAATTGAGGGCAGCGTGAAGGTTGTAGCTGCCGGCAAACAGAGCAAACTCGGCGTCCTTGGTTACGCTTACTTGCCAGAAGGCTTCGAACATCGAGTAGTAGCCACAGAGACCAGCCGGGTCGCCGTGATCGAAAAGCCCTATCAAGCGCTGGACTCAGTTCGGCCACCGCGTCCAATCGTGTCGAGCGAAGAGGCTGTCCTCTCCCATCCGTTGGAAGATGATCCCGACCTGCAGGTCAGGTGTTTGCTTCCGGATGAGATGAGTTTCGATTTTGCGGTCAATACGATGGTGTACCAGCCGGGCGCGGCGCTGAGCATGGTCGAAATGCATGTAATGGAACATGGTCTCATGATGTTGGAAGGTGGTGGTATCTATCGACTCGACAACTCGTGGTATTCAGTCACTGCAGGCGACTTTATCTGGATGGGACCCTGGTGCCCGCAGTGGTTCGGAGCGATTGGCAAGGTACCGGCAAAATATCTCATCTACAAGGATTGGAACCGGCATCCTCTTGCGGGCGCGCAGCGATGAATCTTGTCATCGACCGGGATCGCCTGCTCTCTGAAATCGAGACGCTCGCTTCGTTTTCTGATGCCGAGGCTCCCGCGGTGACGAGAATTGTTTTCACTCCCACCGACCTGAAAGCTCGCGCATGGCTGAAGGACCGCTGCGAAGAGGCCAGGCTCAGCGTGCGGCAGGACGCGATCGGGAACACCTTCGCCCGTTGGAGTGGTTCCGATCCCGCGGCATCCGTGGTCGGCACGGGCTCGCACATCGACGCAATTCCCAACGCAGGGAGATACGATGGCGTCGTGGGAGTGTTAGGGGGCCTGGAAGCTATGCGGGCATTACGGCAGTCGGGGTTTCGTCCGAAACATTCGATTGAATTGCTCGTGTTCACTTCGGAAGAACCAACGCGCTTTGGCATCGGATGCTTGGGAAGCCGCTTGCTTTCCGGAACCTGCTCGGCCGACGCGGCCAGCAAGCTGACTGACCGCGATGGAGCATCGCTCGAGCAAGTTCGACTCGCGGCTGGCTTTGCAGGCGAACTCGCAGCAGTAAAGCTGGCAACTGGCTACTACAAGGCATTCGTGGAATTGCACATTGAGCAGGGGCCGATCCTGGAACGCGAACGCATGGCACTCGGCGTCGTCACTCATATCGCTGCGCCGGCGAGTTTCCGGGTTTCTATCGAAGGCTCCGGTGGACACGCCGGTGGAGTCCTTATGGCTGATCGCAAGGACGCACTTTGCGCTGCTGCGGAACTGATTCTGGCCATCGAGAATGCGGCGCTCACCAGCGGAGCGATAGACACTGTTGCAACCGTTGGAATGTGCGAGATTTTTCCAGGCGCCGTCAATAGCATTCCCAGCCGTGTGCACCTGAGCGTGGACATCCGCGACACGGACCTCCAGCGGCGCGACGCGGTGATGCAGAAGATGGAAACGGTATGCCGTGCGATTTCAGACAAACGCCAGGTCTCGATTCACACCGAATTGCTGAATGCAGACCCGCCGGTAGACTCCGCGCCAGAAGTAATCGATGCGCTGACTCAGTCGTGCAGAAAGCATAGCGTGAGTTTTCTCCCCATGGTGAGCCGCGCCTATCATGATTCGCTCTTCATTGCGCGCATCGCTCCAGTCGCGATGCTGTTCATCCCCTGCCGCCATGGATACAGCCACCGTCCTGACGAATTTGCTTCTCCAGAGGACATCGCGCGGGGAGCCCTTGTGCTCGCCCAAACATTGGCAACTCTATCGGCATGAAGCCGGTTGAGTTCGACTTCATTACTTCGATGCCAGTGATGCGCGAATCTTGGCATAGCCTGGCTTGATCACGGAATAGATGAAATCGCAGCGCCGGTCGTAGGGCAGAAAAGCACTTTTCATGCTGTTGATCGTGATTTTCTCAAAGTCATCCAGGGACAGACCGAAGGTTTTGGCGGCCGCTCCGAATTCCTGAGTCATCGTCGTATTGCTCATTAATCGGTTGTCCGTGTTCAAGGTGACGCGAAATTTCTTCTGATAGAGAATCTTAAACGGATGCTCCGCCAAACTGGGTGTTGCGCCCGTATGAACGTTGCTGAGCAGGCAGATTTCCAGTGGAATCCGCTTATCTAGAACATATTGAGCCAGATTTCCAAGTTTCACGGCCTTGCCGTTCACCACGGCTATGTCATCGATGAGCCTGGTTCCGTGCCCGATGCGGTGGGCTCCGCAGTACTGGATCGCCTGCCAGATCGATTCCTTCCCGTAACCCTCCCCCGCGTGAACCGTGATGTTGAAATTTTCGCGTTGGATGTAGTGAAAGGCGTCCACATGTTTCTTCGGAGGGTAACCGCCTTCTTCTCCAGCCAGGTCGAAGCCCAACACTCCACGTTCCCGAAAATCGACCGCGAGTTCCGCCATCTCCAGCGATGTATTCATATTGCGCATGGCGCAAATGATCAAACCGCAATGCACGCCAAAATCTTTTCGGCCCCGATCCAGTCCCTTCAACGTGGCCGAGACTACCTGTTGATGGGTCAATCCTCGACGCGTGTGGAAAATCGGCGCGAACCGGGTCTCAAAGTAAACTACGCCATCTCTGCTAAGATCCTCGGCCTGCTCGTACGCAACCCGCTGTAATGCCTCTTCTGTTTGCATTACCGCAATCGTGTGAGCAAAGCCTTCCAGGTATTTGGCGAGACTGCCCTGGTTCGCGCCGCGAAAGAACCATTTGGCCAGCGCTTGCGGATCGTCCACCGGCAGGTTTTGGTAATTAGCGTCCTTTGCCAGTTCGATCACAGTTCGCGGCCGAAGCACACCATCCAGATGTTCGTGCAGAAGAACCTTCGGAAGGGACTGGAGAAGCTCATTATCAAACTTCATAAGCCTTCTTGCCTTTGCTGCTGACCTCGTATCCGTGACTTGGTGTGTTTTTGGACTGTGTTCCTGCGGGGAAGGTTTGCCCCAGCGTTGGCATGAGCTGACAAAATTCCGGGAACGTGCCAAGGGACCCCGCTGGCTACTCTTGCCCAATGTCCTCGTTCCAAACCGCCGGATGGGCTTCAAGCAACCTGTTCTCGGCGTCTAAGATGTCGCCTGATTCGTGGACAAGAAGCTCATGTGCAGTTATTTGTCTGTCCTCTCGATAAATAGGCCAAAAGTCTAACGAGTACTAGTACCGCCCTTTTCAGAGTGGCTTGCAATCCGGCCATCACTGTATGTTCCTTCCAGCGTGTCAGGCGAGCAATGCATCCAAGCCGTCTATGCTGGGAGGTGATGAGATGGAAACGATGAAGAGAGCTGCGAGGGATGCCTTTAATGGCTGGTTTGGGAAGGTTGCAGCGAAGATTGCAGTCCTGGTCGGTTCCCCGTGGGCTTTTGGTCTGGCGGTAGGTGCGATTGTTGTCTGGGCAGCTCTCGGTCCACGATACCACTATTCTGATACTTGGCAGCTTATTATCAATACTGGAACGACAATCGTCACCTTCCTCATGGTCTTTCTGATCCAGAATACGCAAAATCGGGATGCCCGTGCCATCCATTTGAAATTGGATGAGGTGATCCGGGCCATAGGGAGCGCACGAAACGAATTGATCGATATCGAAAAGCTATCAGATGCAGAGTTAGAGCAGTTAGCCAAACGATATGAAATCGTGCGCCGGGAGACTGAGGGCCGTCGCCGTAGCAAAAGGCCCAAGTCAGCATGAAGGCAAAAGTGGTAACGAAAAGTTTGAAACGAGGGAAGCCCCGCTCGAAAGAACGGGGCTTGGGTATCGGCCAGATTGTTCCTGGTCTAACGTGCGCGCGGCAGAGGTTTGTCCGTCTTCTGCCAATCGGCACTGGCTTCTCCGGCGGACGACACATCCTCAGCGCCAGTGAGCCCTAAAATCTCCTTTGCCTTTCTCGTTCAATCTGAGCTGTCAGAGTACCGGAAAGAAGGATGCCCTGCTCGCCGCTGTAGAGATAATTGTTTGAGGTTGTTCCGGTGCTGGCGATGGGCATGTCGAAGGCGTCATACTGGTACGTGTCCGTGAGTGCCTGCTGTGTTCTCCAAGAAACGCACGTTGCCATGGCCGTCGTAGCCGTAGAAGCTTGGCGTCCAAGTGCTGCCCACAAGCTGGTTCTCGCTGATACGCTGTAAGCCGTACGCACACGTGCGGCTCACGGAGCCGTTGACAACCTTATCCAGCACTTGCGGCAGCTTTGTGGGGTTCAGCGTGTCTACGAGATACCTCGGAATTCCCTTCAGATTATCGGCGGCCGTTCCACTGGTTCTTCCCACGTCCGGTTCTAAAGTCCCGCGCGGCACATCTACCGCCTGCGTGGCCACTCCGCGATAAGGCTAGCCTCCCGAGACAACCGTAGTACCACTACCAGCATCTTTGGGCTGCGGACTACCCTGCACCTGATCGCAGGTTAATTGCGATCGGTTCCGCGAAATTAGCTTGCTCATCGCTTCATACGCAAATTGGCTTATTTCATTTCCGTGGGAACGAATTGTTTTGAACCTATTCCACATCCACTTGTCGTAGTTACAGTCGCGCTTCGCTGTCAGGCGACAGCAAAAGGAAAATGCGATGAGAAAGCTGCTGATGTTGTCCTTCTGGGGAGCCATATTGCTGCTTAGCGGGACTCCTCTCGCCGCTCAGAACAGCGTTGATGTCCTCGGGGGCGGGCCACAGCCCGCGAACACCGTCGGCTGCGCCGTGCTCCCGAACTGTATTCCGGCGGTCTGGTCCACGACTTCCAACGCGGGCACGGACATTAGCGCGCCAATAGCCGCGAACTTCGTCTTCGCTTCTAACGGCGGAGCTTTACCTACCGACTTTCCGACTGCAACGAGGGGACAAATCTGTCTTGCCGATACCCGTGATCTGAGCGGGACTACGCTGTTCGCTCAAATAGCCGCGAACTGCCAGGCCGCCGGAGGCGTCGCCCTCCTGCTCATACGTGACAGTGCAGTCACCGCCCCATCAGCTATCCCGGTATTTGTCATATCCACGGCCAACGGGGACTTTCTGCGGAATACTGTCAAGTTCAACGCGACGACCGGAATCTCCAATTTCCAGATTCGAATCAATGTGGCTAAGGCTACTCCCCCCAGCAACCCTACCGGTCAGCACAACTGCCCGGATGGTCAGGCGGTCGCAGCGTACGTTGGGCCGGGAACCGCGAAGTACACCCCCAATGAGAGTCTGTGTCTGCCCGCGGGAGCAGGACAGGCTGTCGAGCCCAGCATGACTGTGGACTCGCAGGGCACAATCTACGTCGAGTCCATCCGCGGAGTCCCCGGCGGTCTTGACCTGTGGCGCTGGTATAAGACTGCAGACGGCGGCCCGAACGCTGACGGAACCCTGCCGTTCAAGTACGAAGGTCAGCCTGATTGCGGCCTGTTCGTAACCCCGTTTTGCACTGCCAGTGGATTGGCGCCGGGAGGCGGCGACGGTGATGTTGCCGTAAACGCTCCGGACCCCTCGAACATGAACATTCCAAATCTAGCTGTGGTCAGCCTCACAGCAGCGGAAGTTACGGGCAGCAACTCCACCAACCGCGCGGATGCGTTCAGTACTCCGAACCCGGCCACTGCCGGGGTTCCGTTCGACGATCGCATGTGGATCAATGGCTTCAACGATGCTTCCCACGTCTACATGGAGTATCACGATTTTGGGACCACGTCCCAAATCTTCGTGCAACGCTCAAGCGATGGAGGCGAGACCTATAGCGGCGCCCTGGGCGCGGCAATTGACGCTGCGACCGAGCCGAGCGTCGGTCCTCCTACCGGCAACATCGCGGGGCAAATCAAGGTGGACAACAGCAGTTGTTCAAGCCACGGCAATCTGTACCAGATCTTTGTGGGTCCCGACAATCCCGTGGACAATTCACACAACAGTAGCGCCTATTTCAATGCTGCCTACGTGGGCGTGGCCACCGGCGTCAGTCTCACCAATCCCACGCTCTCGTTCACTGACTACAAGATTTTCAGTTGTGGTGCGGGTTCTACGTGTCCTTCGGGGGCCGGTCTCGGCAACCTGTTCCCCGCGCTCGCGGTGGACAACTTCGGGTACGTGTACGCCACCTGGTCGGATAACACTGACGTCTATTACTCGTTCTCGAACAATCACGGGACGCGCTGGTCTCCGGCCATCAAGGTGACCCAGAACACGTCCCAAGCCGGAAAGTCGAATGTATTCCCCTGGATTGCGGCTGACGCCAACGGCCACGTTGCCATCGCCTGGTACGGGGCCGATGTAGCTGGCAATTCGAACATAGTCTCTGCGACCAACACACATTGGAACGTGTTCGTTGCGGAGAGCGTGAATGGCCATGCGATCTCGCCGGTTTTCGCGATGAGCCAAGCCACCGACCACTCCAACCACACGGGGCAGATCTCGACCGGCGGCCTGCTTGGTAGCTCTGACCGGAGTCTCGCTGACTTTTTCCAGATTGGGATTGACCCGAACCATCTCGTTAACATTGCCTATGCGGATAACCATGCGGGCACGTCTGTCACCTACTTTACCCGGGAGAGAACAGCAACTTCCGGTATCGCCACCGGCGGCAAATGCGCAGGCACCGCCCACGAAGCCGGCGGTAAGGGCCATGTAAACGGCAAGCTCGGCGGACAGGCACAGTTCAGCTTCAATTACGACGATTCGACTCAACAGGCCGGCAGCGCTTCCTTCAGCGATTCAGGCTCCGGCGTTAACTTTCAGGCCACAAAGGTCGCTTCTGCGACTTTTGACGAAGTTGCGCACACCGTTACCCTTATCGGATCGGGGGCCAACAATGGCTTGCCCGTAACGTTTACCATCATCGCTGCGGACAGCTCCCTGGCGGCTCCGGGGTTGTTCAGTATTACCCTCAGCGACACTTACAGCAACAGCGGCAATCTGCTCGACGGGAGCATTACTGTCTACTAAAGGGAAATCCGACAGCACTGCGAGACCGCTTATATCCGGTCTCGCAGTTTTTTTTTGATTCAGGAAATCCCGCTGGGATGGTACTGCCCGGCAGCAGGGACCATCACACTAATTAGCTCGCGGTGGCGCCTGCCCGGATCGCCAGATCCGCGCAGTTTCTGCATCTGCTACAATCCTCGCCCGGAGAAGAACACATGGACATAGTCGCGCAGTTGAAGACTGAACGTGACAAAGCAGCACGACAGCTGAACGCACTTGATACCGCGATTAGGGCACTGAGCGGATTGAATAGCACACGGGCAACGCGAGGACGCCGGACGATGAGCGCCGCTGCACGAGCAAGAATTTCTGCTTCACAGAAAGCACGGTGGGCGCGAGCACGGGGCCAGAAGGTTGTTTCAATCGCTCCCAAGCGCCGCATCTCACCAGCGGGACTGGCTCGGATCAGAGCGGCAACTAAGGCGAGATGGGCAAAGTGGAGACAGCAAAAGAAAACGGCCTAGCTCTTAAACTGAGTGCGGTTTGTTTCCCCAGAGTGCGAGCCTACGCACCGGCTGCGGACGCCCGCTCTCCTGACTGCTTTACCGCAGCCAGCACGATCAGGGCTACACCGATGATGACGAGCGCAGCCATGCCGCCCAGCAGATGTCTCCGTTCGTTCACATCATGGAATGCCTGCACCGCCAGCACCGCCATATCGGCGTGAGCGGTTTACGAAAAAGATGAGAGGACAGATTGACCGAAGCCGGAGGCCCCCCGCGCCTCCTCAGACAACCACACGTAGGGCCTCCAGTGTGTTGACAGAGGGAGATTTTCCTTTACGATCCGGTGGCCGTCGGCTTAGGGCTAGCGGTAACAGTGCTGCTTGCCGACCAACTAAAGCTACCGTTCCGGCTTTTTCCAAATGCCCCGATCATGCATGAGGCGAATTTGACGCTTAATTACTTTTTGGCGGTATTCGGCGTGTCTCATTGGCTCTCGCTTCAGGTACAGGTTCTTGGGATAGATCGGCTTCTCATAAAGCACCTGGTAAAGTTCGGTGCGCAAGTCCTTCAGCCAGTTGTCCCATTGCGCCCGTGCCCGATGGTCGCGCAGGGCCTCGATATCGATAACTCCGGCGACATAGGTTGAGCCCCCGCCGTAGTCCTGGCGGCCGACGATCTGGCCTTTGTAATTAATGATGAAGGAGCGCCCACCGAAGGTGTCGATCGGGGTGGTTTCTTCGGGGAACAGGTAATAAGTCCCGAGGTTGGGGGCAACGATGTACATGTTGTTGTCCAGCGCGCGTGCCCGGCTCTGAATCTCGAAGATATCGTTTCCCGTTGCGGGGTGCGGGTAGGAAGCGCGATACACGACCTCAGCGCCGTTCAATGCTAAAGCCCGGGCATTCTCCGGATACGAACCCTCGTTGGCCATCATGATGCCCAAGCGACCGATCGCTGTATCCGCCACCGGCCAGAACGCGTCCAGATTGCGTCCGTACTTTTCGATCCACCAGTCGTATACATCGTGAGGACACACCGAGTGTTCCACGGGGAATAGCGGCGA
>DAIMDJ010000001.1:0-4514 GCA_036725905.1 Terriglobales bacterium | reverse complement strand
GAAAGCCAACTGGCGGCTTTTACAAGATGCTGCAGATGCTCGAGATTGATCTTGATGTCTTTGCGGCGGCGAATCCCACGAACGGAGGGAATCAGGCCTACGGTAGTGTAAGGTTTCACTTTTTCTTCCTCACTGGATCGTGCCAAAACAACAAACAACTGGCCAGCGCAAAGTCTTGGTGTAGGGGACTGGGTGTCCCCTCGCTCTGAGTACTAGAACGTGATCCGGAACGAAAGCTGCAGCTGGCGTGCTTCAGCGGCGAATTTCGGCGAGCCGAAAGTGGGGTTGCCAGGGCTCGAAATGTGGTCGCCAAACTCCTTCGGCACCGGGCCGGCGAAATCTGCGAGGCCATACACGTGATCCACGTCCAACACGTTGGGCCGGTTGAGGAGGTTGAACACCTCAACACTAGCTTCTCCCTTGACGCGCTCGGTGAACGGAATCTCTCGCTGCAGGCGCACATCGACGTTATAGAAAGGATCGCCCTTGTAGGAGTTGCGAGCACTCGTGCCTACACGGTCGGGGAAAGGGAACCCATCGCCGTTAGTATCAAATCCTGCATTGATGCTAAACCAGCGGGCGCTTTGCAGACTGCTGAGCAGTGAGAACTTGAAGTCGCGCACCACGATCGGCCATTCCTTCGGTGATTCCGTCAAGAACGCCAACGTAAAGCGGTGGCGGACATCGTTGTCGCCAAGCGCCCGGTCAAATTCCGGATGCAGGTAATTCTCCGGCGTGTTCGGCAGGTTGACCGTGGTGGCGATGTCGATGGACTTGGACCATGTGTAATTGGCCAAGAAATTGTAGTGGTGCGAAAAAGGTTTTCGCAAACTCAGGGTGCCGGCGTTGTAGAGCGAGAAGCCGATCGGCTTCACATAAAGTACGAAGCCGAACGTGGGATCGGCGGGTCCAGCTGTAGTAGGTACTCCAGGTGGCGACGGGGGAGGACAAGCAGCGGTCGTAGGCGCGTTGCAAAAATACTCCTTCCCGCTTGGCAATTTCGGGCAGTTTGCTTCCACGTGCCCCGGACAATCGCCGTTGATGCTGGTGTATACCGGCAGCCGGCTGGCATGCATCCACTGATACCCCAACGAAACATAAAAGTCCTTGCCAATCTGGTGCTCGACTTCGAGGCTGGCCTGCTCGGAGAAGGGCTGATTGAACTTTTTCTGGGCGTAGCCCAGCGGAAACTGCTGCAGCGCATTCGGCGCGGGATAGGCGCCGCTAGACGCGAAGTTCATGAAATCTGCTCTGAGAGTTCCTGGGAACGGAATGCACGCACCGGGCACCAGATTTGGATCGCACACCCCCACTGCGCCCGACGGGCCGAATCCGATCAAGTTCTGGCTGGGATTCTTGAACTCCGGCAGGAAAGGCTGATTCATGTAACTGAATTCCGAAGCACCCACCCAGCTCACCAGAATGTCACTGTAGACAAACGGTCCGTCAAATAAACCGAAGCCGCCGCGCACCACGCCTTTGCCTCCGTTAAAGGCATAAGCGAAGGATGCACGCGGTTGGATGTTGTTGTAGTTGGTGGGGTGGAACCCACCGATCTGCTTCAGTTCGGATCCGGAAGGAAGGTTGTCAACGTCGTAACGAAGACCAAAGGTGAAGCTGAGGTTTGACCTGGCTCTCCACTGGTCCTGCATGTAGCCCGACCACAGCATGTGCCGGTAGGAAACCGAAGTGGCATCATTGAACACTTGTTCACTGGGGCCAGCGTACAGACCATTCTGGAAATTAGGATCACGATTCGGAATCTGCTGGCCAAAGAGCGACCGTGGCTCCAGAAACAGGTAGGCGACAGGCGTGCCCGGACCAGTGCCTGGAATAGTGCCGTCAAAGGGAAAGGCGCCAAAGAAGCTCTGTGGGCTAAAGATCCCGAACCCCGGACTGAACAGGGGAACCTGCGTGCTGGTCCAGACAGGCTGGAGTTCCCCGCCGAACTTCAGAGTGTGGTCGCCGCGCGTGTAGGTAAGATTCTGCGCGATCTGGAAGTGCTGTTCGCGATAGAAGCGAACACTACCCACAAAACCGCCAGATGACAGTAGGTCAGAAATGCCCAGAGCAGGCTCGAATCCCAGTCCTTTGGGCTCCAGATTGAAGAGACGCCTGCCGTATTGCAGCAGGGTCTCCGAGGTTAGGCCGTGGTTGAACACGTGAATCAGGTTGGCATATAGGGTCTGGTCGCGAACCGGGTTGTCGCGGTACGAAGATGGCAAACCTTCGCCCGGTGCGGCTCCGCGTGCGTTCTTTTTGCGGGAATCGTTGAAGAGGTAGGTGATGTTCAGGAACGTCTTGTCACTCAAAACGTTGTTGCTCTTGACGATTAACTTGTCATAGTCGTCAATCGTCAGGAACGAATTCAGACTCTCCGGCTGCAAACCGAGGGTTTGCTTCACCTGGTTGATGCTGGGAGTGCCAGGGCCCAGGCAGCCGGTCGCGTTGATGCAGTGCAGGATGAAGGAGGAATATAGCGGTGACTCCGCGCGCCTCTGCCCTTCGTATCCCAGGAAGTAGAAGCTCTTTTCTTTGCGGATGGGACCGCCCACTGTGCCCCCGAATTGGTTGAAGCGCAAGGTATTGAAACCCGGAGCAGAGAGCAGGTTCTTGGCATCCAGATTGTTGTTGCGGAAGAATTCGTAGACCGAGCCGTGCACATCATTGGTGCCTGACTTGGTGATGGTGTTGACGACCGATCCCAAGTTGCGTCCTGTGTCTGCCGCATACGGACTATCCACCACGCGAAACTCCTGCACCCAGTCTTGCGACGGGCTGATGCGCTGCACCCCGGAGATGCTGGTGGTGTAATCAATTCCATCCAGGGCGAAGAACGAAGTGTGGCTCTCGCGGACGCCACCGAAACTGAGTTTCAGAACGGTTTCCGTAAACGGCGACTGCGCACCGACGGCGGTGCTCCGGCCCACGTTGACCGACGGAGTGAGCAGGACGAAGTCAATGAAGTCGCGGCCTGATACCGGCAGGTCAGCAATCTTGGGAGTATCAATTACCTGGCTGACGTCGGATTTTTCTGTGTCGATCCCCTGCACGACATCCTGAACCTGCACTTGCTGTAGGACTGTGACGCCCAAAGTGACTACCAGAGAAGCCGTTTGCCCCACCGAGAGGGAGACGGGGAGTTCCCGCGCTGTGAATCCCTTTGCCTCAGCCGTCAGTTCATAGCTTCCGGGAGGAAGACCAGGAATCACCGATAGGCCGTGCGATTCGGTGACATCGGTACGCTTGGCTCCGGTTGCCGTATTTTTGAGCGTGACAGTCGCGCCCGGAATTACGGCGCCGGTTTGATCATTTACCGTCACCTTCAAAGTGGCCAATTCCTGGGCCAGAACGTTGCCCGAAAGCACCAGCACTACAACGATCCCAACTACCCAAGACGAAGTCCGCTTCATTTGTGGCTCCCCTCGCGGTTGAAACGTAGCCAGCCTGGACAACTGATCGTTCTACTGTTGAAGTGTTCAACAAACTTATCGCCTGCAGCTTCTCCGGCATTCGCATCCCAGCTCGCTGCTTCCAGGTTGCGGTTGGCCGGCACTGATTGGCTGTGAACTCTAGTTCGTGAAAGGCTGCTGTCTTACACGCTTGATGCACTGGGCCTGAATAACTTCGAATTAGTGGCCAATTCAACAACCAGGGCCAATCGCTTGTCAAGGTCGATTTATTCGGGATAACCCGGAGGAAAAAATCCTCGGCCACGGGCCACGTTAGGGGCGGGTGCCCTCACCTGCCCCACCACAAACGAGGGCGTCCGTGGCTACGTGAGCACGGACAAGCGCGGTGCAGAAACCAGCCAAACGAACTACCGACTTAACGGCACCGTTCTGTTCGGAAAAGCGAGTTGCCGCCACATGTCCCGATAGTCGTAATCAGTTTGAAGCGCCAGATTCAGCCGGTTATAAGAGGCGAAATCGCTTACCAAATGGCAGAGCTGCACGATGCCCTTGTCGGTCAACCCTGCCTTCCGCAACTGCACAATCTCCTCGTCCGTGACGCCGGCGGCATTGTTGTTGACCTTCAGCGCAAATTCAACAAGCGTTCGGAGCCGTTCATTCCGAACAGCTTTCGCTCCTTCCACCACAAACTGTTTGACCTCGCCCTCGTTGGTCTCCAAACCGTGATTCAAAATAGTGCAGAAAGCAGCCGTGCAATACGGGCAGCCGTTGGCTTTTGACACCGCAATTCCCACATGCTGGATTTCATCCATGCGGAGTTCGCCCAGTTGCCAAAGGACCTTGGTTGCACCCAGCTTCGCTTTGAAGAACTCAGGAAAATTCATCTCCACGTAGAAGTGGTTGGGCACGGAACCTTCCATCTGCGTAACCCAGTCGAAGATCTCGCGGACCACGGGATCGTCAACCTTCTCCGGCTTAACTAGTTTTACTCGCGCCACTATTTTCCGCCCCTTGAACTCCCAGACTGAAAAATTCTGTTAGGCCGCAAGTCCCGCCATCTGTTTAATCACCTTGTCTGCCTCCCCTGGGTCGAACCACCAC